>JAISNF010000324.1 GCA_031276415.1 Planctomycetaceae bacterium | reverse complement strand
TTGGTCGGTGGGAATGAACCTAATTTTTATAACCGTGTCGCTCCTGTCTAAGAGTGATACTTCTGTTGCCGTTTCTCGGCGTTGAGTTTTTCCCACTTTGTAACAAAAACAGATTATTTTGTTATGTAATCTGTAAAAATGTTCCCTATTTTTTCATAAGGAGAAATACTATGAAAAAGACACTCGGTTTTGGTAGTTATCATCCGAGATCATCAAATATTCTTTTTTGGTGATGGAACCGTTCATTCCATACCGCCCACAACTCATACTCGAATTGTTGGGGTAATTTCTTTTGTTTTTGATGGTAACGCCGTTCAATTACCCTAAACAAAAACAAAAATCCTGAGTGATAACGATAGCCAACTTGAAACTTGTTTACGAACGGAAACGGAAACAAGATCAACCGTTGCGACCCTTCGGCGAAGGGATCGCCTACCAACGATTACAAACTCAAAAAGTAGTCAATGTTTCGCCGTAAACATTGGTCGGCGTACTCGCCGACAGTGAACCCTGATTGTCGGACGAAAACGAAATTAAGATCAACCGTGTGCTCTCTGTGTTCTCTGTGGTTAATAAAATGTGGTTAATAAAAATAAATTTGTCGTTATTTAGATGTTCCCATTAGGGGAACATTTGCTCTTGATTCATTTTGCGGGAATCGCTAGTATTCCGAAAATAACCTTGCATGAATAACCTTGCATGGAGGAAAAAATGCTCAAAATCATGGATGTTAGCACCAGCGGGCTCATTTCACAACGTATCCGAATGACCGCAATCGCCAGCAATTTGGCAAATATCACCTCGACCAGAAATGAAGACGGTGAACTAAAACCTTATGATCCGCGTTATGTTTTGTTTCAGGAAGATAATACAATCGGTCCCAATGGTTCCGCCGGCGTGTTTGTTCGCGAAATTTGCCGCGACGAACTTCCGCCCATTCGGAAATATGTTCCATTTCACCCCGACGCCGATGAACAAGGTTTTATCAATTTACCGCGAATTAATCTCGTAACAGAGTTCACCGATGCCGTAGAAGCAGGACGTTCCTACGAAGCAAACCTCGGTGCTATCGAAGTTACAAAATCAATGGCAAATCAAACATTAAGAATTATCACCTAAATTTATAGTTGATAGTGGATAGTTGAGAGTGGAGAGTATCGCAAGCGGAATTAAATCCATTGTGGTAAAACAACACTTGTAATACTAATTTACTATCCACTATCAACTATCCACTATCAACTATCCACTATCAACTATCATGGACGGTATTAGTTATCTTTACGGCGGAGTAGGACGAATCGGACAACTCGAAGCAAGACAAGGTATGGGACGAATCGGTTTCAAAATGGATCCGGATCGCCCAATGACCGCCGCCGAAATCAAAAAAACGTCATTCAAAGATTTATTGCTCGGCGGAATCGGCGAAGTTAATATGATGCAACAACGCGCCGATCAAGCAGTTGAAAAATTAATGACCGGCGGCGAAATCGGTATGGCAGAAGTTCTTACCGCAGTCCAAAAAGCAGATATCGCCTTCAAAATGATGATGCAAATGAGAAATAAATTCGTTCAAGCCTATCAAGAAATTCAAAATATAAGAGTTTAATTTTAGTTGATAGTTGAGAGTGGAGAGTGTCGCAAGCGAATTTATATTTCCGGCGGTTGAAACCGCCGGCTACATTGGAAATGCCCCGATGGGGCAATTTGAATCAGTTTTTAATCAATTTATATTGTGAGACGAAAACCAAATTTTAAAGTGTAATGAGTATAAATGTCCGTAATCAACTACTTTCCGTTATTCACTATCAACTATTAACTATTAACTATTAACTACTAACTATTAACTATTCACTATTAACTACAAACTAACGTCGTGGATTATTTCAAGAAATTATACGCACAACTTCGTGATCTTTACCTGAGTATGACACCGGGTAACCGGATTGTCGCGGTACTCTTGTTCATAACACTTTTGGTTTCGCTGGGCTACCTTATTGTCGGCAGCATCAAACCAAGTGATCCGCGTTCAAAAGAAGTTGCACTTTACAACGGCTGGCACTTCACCCGAGATGAGCAACGTGCCGTTGAAGACGCTTTGGCAAACGCTAATCTAAGAGCACATCATTGGGTCGGCGATCAACTTTTTGTTCCAAACTCACAACGGGCAACTTACGCCGCAACAATTCATGAAGCCAAAGCAGTTGATACCCGCGGGAACGCCCGAAAAGAAGCCGCCTTATCGCTCACTCCCTGGGCAAGCGCAAAAATGATGGACAAACAGGAAACTAACGCTATCGCTCAAGATGTTGCCGATGAAATTACACAAATGGGAGGTATTGCATCGGCATCGGTTGTTCCAAGTTTGCGAAAAGAATGGGATCGGAATATCTGGGCAAAAAAAGAAGTTTTTTCCGTTTCCGTTTTTGTTGATACCGTTAGTTTCAAACCGCTTGCAGATAATACGATTTCCGCTATTGGCGGAGCGGTTCAGGCGGCGTTTCGCAATGCCGATTTGAAGGAGATTAAAATTATTGACCGCCGCAACAACCGGAGTTACAACGGAGCCGGCGAAGAATTAACCGGCGGACCAGGCGATTATCTCCGGCAAATGACTCGCTATCAGGAAATGTTCAAAGATAAAATTTACAATATTCTCCCGCACATCGAAGGACTTCAGGTTGAAACATCGGTCGATTTGACAAAACATTTGACCGAAAAACTCTTTACGGTCGAACACGGGAAACCGACAGTATTAACGCAACATGTTTTGGGACTTGATTATATGAAAACCGGCTATGATCGGTTTGGTCGTCCGGGTCAGATTGCGATGATGTCGCGACCATTGATTGATCCTCAGGCGGATATGGCAGGAGGTGCCAAAACAACCGAAAAAAAACACGAAGAAGAACACACCAACGCTCTGCAAGGTCAAGAAGCCAATACGGAAATTGTTCCGTTCACGCCGGAACGCGTCGTGGCAACACTTCGGATTCCGCATAAACATGTTTTGGAAACATGGTATCTGGAAAACAGCAAACAGGGTGAAGTGCCGCCGGAACCAACCGCAGAAGATTTAGAAGCGACAAGAGAAAGTATCCGGCAAACAACTCAACGAAGTGTTTCCCAACTTTTAAGACCTTGGTGGAAACCGAAATTGGATGCGGATCCGTTAAATATGGTAACGGTTGAATTTTACCGTCCCAAAGAGGAACCGGTTGTGGTTCTGACAGCATGGCAGCAGATTCAACTTTGGCTGAAACAAAATTGGCAAAGTTTAAGTTTAATGGGATTGGTTCTTTGCGGGTTGTGTGTTCTTTGGTCGATTACAAAGCCGCCAAAACCGGAACCGATTGTTATTGTGGAGGGTTCGGAAACGCCGTTGGAGGTGATTGAAGCAAGGATTCGAGCGGAAATGGAAGCAAAAGCCGCCGCCGAAGCAGAAGCCGCCGCTGAAGCCGAAGCAGAAAAAGAAGCCGAAATTGAACGGACATTGGATTCCTTCGGTTCCATCCGCTCCTTAAAAGACGAAATCGCCGAACTTATCGCCGAAAACCCCGATGCCGCCGCCGCCATTATTCGCCAATGGATCGGAAATGCAATCCTCGTCGAAAAAAACAACTGAATTAGTTAATAGTTAGTAGTGAATAGTGAATAGTTGCGCAAGCGGATTATCACTTATAAATCCGTATTGTTGCCGGCGAATATGCCGACAGTAACCCTGTTTTCGGACGGAAATTGAATTAACATCAACCGTTGCAACCTGATAATTACAAACTACAAACTACAAACTATTAACTATTCACTATAAACTATTAACTATAAAAACCGTGTTTGGTAAAAAGCGAGCGAAAAAAAAGAAAGAGCCGGATTATTCGAAACAAGCGGTTTTGCCGAGTAATCTGGTAGAACATATTCAGTCCCAAAACGGTCTGACTTTTGAGGAACAAATCAAACTCCTCGAATCACTCCGCCGAATCAATCCCGATCTTACTGTTACACGCCATAAACTGGTGAAAGGTAAAAAGTTTCCCAAAGCAGTCGGAAAAATACCGGTTGAAGAGGCAATTGAACTTATCAAAAAACGGGCAGAAGCACGGAATGAAAAAAATCAAAAAATTGAAGAAATCACAGGACTACAACTAAAAGAGTTACAGGAACGCGAAGAACTCAATAACGAAATTTATCCGAAACGATTAACTCCGAATGATATTGTACGATATGTCGAAGCAGGAAAAGAACAACTCGAAATATTGGATCAAGAACGTAAAAAAACAGCGAAAGTTTTTTCACCGCGCGAAGAAGCCGTTTTGAATGTGGTAACAGTAATAAAAAAATTGGAAGCGGCTCGCGTGGCTCAGAAAATCGCTGAACGTCAACGTGATGCGGTTCTCGGTAAAACATTGGAGGAACTCGAAACAGAACACGCCGCATGGTTACGGAAACTCAAAGGAGAACCCGAACCGGAAACACCGGAACAAATAGAAGAACGTATCAAAAAAGAAAAAGAAAAAGAAATAGAAGAAACAGCAGCATTAGAAAAAGCCGCACGCGTATTGGAAGGTTTCAGTGACGATATTCATACGTTGGTTGACGAAGCAGGAACAATCGTTGATGAAAATCCCGATGCCGCCGCCGCTATTATTCGTCAATGGATCGGAAACATTGTAGTGAATAGTGAATAGTGAATAGTGAATAGTTACGCAAACGAATTACGGTACATATTCACAATTACTAACTATTCACTATCAACTACATAACTATTAACTATTAACTATTAACTATTAACTATTAACTACTAACTATTCACTATTAACTAATTATGGATGGTGTTAGAAAAACGGCATTGTTGTTAAGCGGTTTGGAATGGAAAACGGTTGACTTGTTGCTTGGACGGCTCGACTCGGAATCGGCAAAAGCAGTGCGGCGCGAAATGATGTCACTAAAACCGGTTTCCGTGCAAGAAACAAATCGGCTTGCCAATGAGTTTTTGCACAAAGCCGGTCGAAAACCGCGACAATCTCCAAAAATAATTGAACACCAATTAACGGAACATGTAACTTATACTCCGCCGAAAAACCGTTTGGAAAATGCGGTTCGTTTCGGATCGGAAGCATTCGCAACATCTCATCGTCCGTTTGACTTTTTGCAACACGTGGAAACGGAAGATATTGTTCAGGAAATTGCCGGCGAACATCCGCAAACAATCGCCGTCGTTTTGGCACATCTTCCGGCGTCACGAGCAGGAAACATACTGGCTTGTTTGCCCAAAGCGTTACAAAATGAACTAACAAAACGTCTTGCCGGATTTCAGGAAACGGATAAACAAATTTTGCACGAAATCGAATTATCGATTCAGGAACGCTTAGAACGCCGTCAATCCCAAAACAGCCAATCCTGCGACGACCAATCTCGTAACAGTCAATCACGCAGTAGTGCGGTTCTCCGTAAGATTTTTGAAGCAAGCCGGACACAACATTCAAACCATCCGCAATACAACACAAAAGAATTACCGGAACATTCTTATTCTTTTGATGATTTGGAATATCTTGACGATACGAAATTGACAATATTGTTTCGCTCGGTAGATACGGTAACAATGTTGACGGCGTTAATTGGAGCGAAACCGGAATTTATTGAACGTGTTACGAAACATTTTTCGCCAACCGAAGAATATCAAATGCGGCAACAACTTAAATATCTCGGAACAATTAATGAAAACGACGTAATCCGCGCAAGAAATATATTGCTGGATAAAGCCGAAAAACTGATACAATAAATGAGATAGAAATGATGAATGACGACCAATTAAAACCTATCGTATATCGTCCTGTTCCCTTCAATTTTGTTGATTTGGAAGAGAAGGCGTCTGATTTTCTGTCACGGGTTAAGGCGGAGGCGGTTCAGGTTGCTGCGGATGCGAGGAATGAAGTGGCGCGGATTCGGGAACTTGCCCGTATTGAGCGTGAAAAGGCTCTTGCCGAAGTGGAACAAGCCCGCCGTAACGCCCAACAAGAAACCGAAATAATCCGAAATCAATTATCCGAGTTACATAAACACCTTCAAAGCGAAGAAGATAATTTCAAAAAACGAAAAGAACAACTGGAAGGTGAAGTGATCAAATTAAAAGCGCAACTAAAACAAGATGAAGATATTGCACGAAAAAGGGGTTATGATGAAGGTTATCAGGTTGGACATAGCGAAGGCAAAACAAATGGTTATGCCGACGGAGAACTTCAGGCAACAATAGATTATGCGGAAAAAGTCCGGCGCGAAGCAGAAATTCAACTCGGAACACAACTCGAAACTCTTCTGCCGGCTCTGAAAACAATGGTAGAACGACTCGAAACAGCAAAACAATCATTTTTGCAACTTTGGGAACAAAGCGCAATCAAAGTCGCAACAACAATTGCAGAACGAGCAATCTCACGATCCTTACCGGAAATGATCGACGTGCCGTTGAAATTGTTACGTGAAGTGTTGGAACTGGGAGCAGGCAGCGCAACCGTGCGGATTCGTTTGAACTCCGATGATTACAATACGTTGCAACCGCAAATGGATATTTTAGTACGAGAAATGACCAAAGCAGTACAAGCGGAAATTGTTCCCGATATAAAAATTTCGCCCGGCGGTTGTATTCTTGAAACGTCATTGGGAACAGTCGACAACCAAATCGAAGCCCGACTTGAACGAATCGAACAAGAACTCTGTCTCATCGGAAATTAAATAATATTTCAATAATTTAGTACAACTCAAAAAGTAAACGATATTTCGCGGAAAGATTATCAAACCGATAGTTACAATATTTGATACTGTTTCGATTTTAAATACTGAAAATAAAAACCGTCAGACTAAAACCGTTGAGAAAAGCATGGAGCATAATGCACGGAAATAAACGTCCGGTACGAAAATACAACACGCCAAGAATAATGGAAAAGAAAAAAAGCGGAATCGGATCTGTAACACTATCAGGAAAATTGTTGCGCAATAACCAATGTAAAGAAAAAATAAACGGAGAAAATATCAAAAAAGTTCCCAACGCAATACACAAATCATAAAAAATCCGGTTCGCCCTAAAAAGAAATGCCCGAATAGGAACCCCGCGAATAACCGCTAAATAAAATATTCCGAAACAAAATAGAAATAAATTGACAATTCCAATTCCAATCATTGAGTAAAATTGAACATCAACCGGTTGTTCTGTTCGTTTTCCGCCGTGCGCTAAAGCAAAAAGAAATGAAACAATAAAAATAGAAAAAAATTCCGGCAAAAACAAAAATCGTAACAATCGCAATGAAAAATATTCCGAATATCTACAAATTTTTCTCCAATCATTTGATTTTTTTTCCAACCACCCCTGAAAAAGTAACCGGAACAAAAATTCTTCCGTCAAAGGAGCAGTAAGAACTCCGCAGAAAAAAGCGACAAATAATATAACGGGTGATTTTTTACTTTGTTCGAGAAGTTGTGAGAGCGGGTGATGTGTTGTTGTTACAACCGGCTGGACAACATCAATCGAATCGGTTTGCCCTGAAAAAACTTGCAACATTATTCCGACTCCGATTCCCAACAAGGTAATCCAAAGAAAAAACAACAGGAACACATCAAAACCATTCCAGAAAACCAAATGTTTTTTTTCAGAATATTCCGCTTGTATTAACGGTTCCATTTTTTGCCAGTTTTGAAATAATAATTTGAAATAATAAATAGTGAAATAATAAATCATGAATAATCTCTATTTACACTATCCTTTTTAATTTGTTTACAATAGAAAATCAAGAGGGCAGCATTGCGAAACTGCCTATTTTCCTAACCACAGAATACACAACAACAAAGAACTGTCCGCAGATTACGCAGATGAACGCAGATTGTTTTTAAAATAGACAACAACAAAAAGAGGAAGCAACAAACAAAGTTAAAGCAGAAAATTTTTCC
>JAISNF010000266.1 GCA_031276415.1 Planctomycetaceae bacterium | reverse complement strand
ATTATAAACGGAAGCGTAATCAATATTCGGTTGAATTGTAATAAGCGTTCCCGGTCCCAATCTCGGTTGAGCAGAAACCTCTTCACCTTTCACCATTTCAAAAGTTAAAACCAAAAGGAAAAAACAAATCATTGGAACAATACAAAAGTTTTTCATAATGTTTAACTATTGAAAAAAATGAAATGTTAAATGTTATGATGTGATGAAATTCATCACTGAAAAAGAGTATATCATATTCAGGAATCGGTAGAAACGCCATGTTGACTTCATTTTTTCTCGCCGTTTGTTCCAATTTACCCAAAGCAAACAACTACACTCTCGCTCGTCAAGATTAGCGTTTTTTACATCGTTTAATTTTTTACATCTAATTTTTAGATCGTTTACAATTATCAAGCCACAAAAAAAGCGGAAAACTTTCATTTTCCGCTTTTTTTAAAATCGTGGAACGAAACTAAATTAATTTAGTATCGCCGATCACGGTCACGGTCTCCGCCTCGATAGCGTCCACCGCCACCTCCGCCTCCGCCGCCACCATTAAAACCGCCGGAACGTGGAGCTTTGTGGCGGGCTTCACGTGCTTCATTCACTTTCAAGGTTCGGTCACCGATATTTTGCCCATCAAGAGCCTGAATCGCGGCGTTCGCCTGATCATTGTCCAGCATTTCAATAAAACCGAAACCCTTTGAACGACCTGTTTCACGGTCGGTAATAATATCGACCTGATTAACGGAGCCGTATTTTTCGAATTCCTGACGGAGTTCGTCTTCTGTAGTTCGGTAAGCAAGGTTACCAACGTAAATCTTCATCGCAATCAACTTTCTGCCGTCTGGAATCAAAAACAATCGGAACTCTTCCCTCTGACGGCGAAAAGAAGAAGCCCAAGATACCTAAAAAAGAGGCGGTATCATCCTTTTCTGTTCGATAATTTCAGTAATAAATCGGCAATAAATAAGTGTCATTCCTGTTTTTTAATTTTTATTATTAACTTATTATTAACTCAAATATTGCTTCAACTATTACTGAAAAAAACTGGAGGCGGCGGGAATTGAACCCGCGTCCCGAAACAGTTCCGAATAAGCATCTACGTGTGTGTCCGATTTTTTATTTTTTAATTTGATCAAGCCCTTATCGGCGGCGGTCTTTCACAAACGGTTCGACAACTTTTTTAATTTCCGCCGTAATCGACATGGGCGGAAACTGTCCGAAATTACGTCCGAATGTCACACCACTTCGGCGGCAGTATGGATTCGGGGTTACCTTTTCTTAGGCAGCCAATGCCAATTTAGGTTCGGCATTTGAATTTATTAGTCGGCTTTTAACGTGGCCTGCTGACCAACCACGACACGCAACTTAAACTTCACTTGCCCGGTCGAACCCGGTTCGCCCCCTTTTTATTTTGGTTTCCTTTTATCTAATACCTAAATCTAATTTATTTACTTCAAACAATCAATGGGGTCATTGTTACTTTTTTATTTTTTCTACTAAATTTATCGAAACAATCTAATTTACTTTTGAAATTGAACAAATTCCCCGTTCCAATTATTTTCAAGATTCTAGTTAATTTCGTCAATGTGTCAAGAGGTTCTTTAAAAAGAAAACTCATTTTTTGGATTTTCGCAAAAGGCAGACTGGTTAAAAGATCAATAACGGTTATAATTATTTCCTGTATTTTTTGTCAAAACAGTGTCAAAACAGTGTCAAAACGCTGTCAAAACGGCTATTTAATTGAGTTTTAATATATGTTTCGAACAATTAAAAAAACATTGATTTTTTGTTTCAAACTAACAATTATTCTTGGAATTTTCGGATTTCTTTTTTGGAAGGCTTCGCAGGCGACGGATGCAAACGGGAAAAATGTTTTTGAACTTTTATGGGAGCAGCCGAAACGTTGGGAATTGCTTGGAGCGGCGTTTTTGGTTCAACTTTTTGCTGTTACCGTAACTTTTTTGCGTTGGCGTTATTTAGTTCAAACGCTTGGTTTAGTGCTTTCGGTCAAAGATGCGTTTCGGCTTGGGTTTCTTGGTTTGATGCTTAATCTTGCGCCGATGGGCATTGTTGGGGGCGATTTGATCAAGAGTTATTTGATTGCCAAAAAGAATCCTGATTACATGTCTCAGGCGGTTGCGAGTGTGATTGTTGATCGAATTATTGGGTTATTGGTCATGTTTTTGTGTGGTACTATTTTTGTTTGTTTAACGGGTTTTGCATTTCGGCAGGAAGTTTTTGCTCGGACATTATCGCAACTTGTTTTTATTTTAACTGTAATTAGTTATGTTTGTGTTGGGATTATTTTTCTTCCTTTTTTCTCGAAGGGTCATGTGGAGCGGCTTTTGGCAAAAATTCCATTTTGTGGAGATATACTTGGAAAATTGACGCGATCTTTTCTGCTTTACCGGAATCACAAAATGTGTTTGCTGAAGACATTTGCGATGACATTTTTTGTACACATTCCGTTTGGTATTTCGCTTTATTTGATTGCGGAGGGGCTTTTTGGTTTAGTGCCGAATTTATTGGATCACATTATGCTTTACAATGTTGTCAATTTAACGGCGATGATTCCATTAGCGGCGGGTCCTTTTGAATTTGTTTTGGAGCAGGCGTATCCATTTTTTTCTGTGGGGGGTATTAGGATGGGGGTTGGAATTGGTTTGGTTATTGCGTTGGGTTATCGGTTTATTTCAATTCTTGTTGCCGGACTTGGCATTATTTACTATCTTTCTTCCCGCGATGAAATTCGCGAAGTTGCCGGTTAATCTACCGGAGTGAACTTCTAAAAACCACAAATATATTTTTATTAACCACAGATTTTTATTAACCGCAGAGGACACAGAGGAATTTTTTTTATTTGGAATAATATTCGGTTATCAATTTTCCAGCAGTTAAAACCGTCGGCTACCTCTTGAATTTGTTAGGAGATGGAGTATA
>JAISNF010000212.1 GCA_031276415.1 Planctomycetaceae bacterium | reverse complement strand
GATTCAGAACCTTTCGCAAAAGTTCCTAAATCATATACATTGCCAGTAGCAATTTTAACTGTTCCAATCGCATCAGCGAGATCGGTAGCGGTTATTCCTCCGGTAGTTACTTCGATCATTTGGTCACTTCCGACAGCATCCGATTCAAAAATAATCGCCGAGGGACTACTAATATCATCATCAAGTTTTGCCGTTACACCGGAACCGCGAAGTGTTTTGTTTAACTCCGTAACAAAAGCAGAAGCCAACATCTCGCCAGTAGCAGTAGATGTCAAAGAAGTAACTATCGTCGTATCTTTTTCGAATTTATACGTAACTTTCGACTGGTTTTGAAGAGCAATTGTTAGCGTGGTTCCTTCTTTAATTTCCGTACCAATGAGTTTCTGTGCCAATCTTGCGTTGTCGGCTTTTTGCTGGAGATCAATCTTTATTTCGGAACCGTTGGCAGCAACATTAGCCTTATTAATTCGGAGATTCGCCAGTTTCGACGCTTCAACACCGGAATAATTGTAAGCAAGTGCACCGTTAATAATTTGGCGTCCATTGTAAGTTGTTGATCGGGCAATACTGTCAATAGTGTTCAAAACATCGCTAATCATTGACTTTTTCTCACCGGCTGAAAGTTGATTGTCGTAGATCAAACCAAGCAAGCCCGTATCATCGGTTCCCTGAACTCCCGTAAGCAACGAAGCAATATTATTCATACCGCTTTCCGCTATCGTCAATAGACTATTGGCTTGTGAAACATTTTTTTGAGCGGATTGAATCCCCTTAATATCTGTTCGCAATACTTCACGAACAATCAATCCGCTCGGATCATCCTGCGCCGTGTTAATCCGCTGACCGGTTTCCAACCGACGCATCGAATTTGCAATCTCATTACTGATTCGGTTGTAGGAAAAAACCGAACGCATCTCTGGAATGTTTGTACTAAAATAAATAGACATAGTAGTAATTTATTGGGTTAAAGTGGAAAAATACGGTTATCGCAATTATTTTGAATATAACGAAGATAACCATTATTACAGTTATATGGTATTTTAGACAAAATAAATCGACTGGTCAATCGTTACCTTCGGAAAAATTAGCAAAAATAGAAAAATTGCTAAAAATAGACAAAATTTACAAAGTGAATTAGCAGATGACTCAAATTATCACAGAGAACACAGAGAACACAGAGGAAATTTTTCTTCTCTGTAAACTCTGTGTTCTCTGTGGTTCATAAAAAAACCGGTTATTAGAAGTTACCGCAAAATAAAATACCTGATTCGCTGTATTTGAAGTCCTATTTTATTTTTTGTTTTTTTATGTTATACTCTGGATTGTTTAGTGTATTGGTATTTTTGTAATATTTTAATATATTCCTTCCGGCGGTTAAAACCGCCGGCTACATTGGCAATGCCCCGCTGGGGCAATTTGAATCAATTTTGAATTAATTTTTAATCAATTTTTAATCAATTGATATTGTGAGACGAAAACCAAATTTTAAAGTGTAAATGAGTATAACTACTAACTATTAACTAAAAAAAACTATGTCCACATTTGCGGAGGCTCTCCATCAGCGTATTCTTGTTTTCGATGGTCCGATGGGAACCGAACTTTATCGGCATCACATTTTTACAAACCGTTGTTTCGATGAACTGAACCTGACCGATCCGAATTTGATTGAACAAATTCTGGCAGATTATCGCGAAGCAGGCGCAGATGTCCTGACAACAAACACCTTCGGAGCAAACCGATCTACATTGGAAAAATACGGAATTGCTGACCGGCTTGTTGAAATTAACAAAGCCGGTGTGCGAATCGCCCGTAAAATCGCAACATCCGGCTCACAATCTTCGGGCAGTAATTCGCCGGAAAATTCACAGGAAAATTCGCAGGAAAATTCATTGTTTGTTGCCGGTTCAATTGGTCCCATTCCTTCAGGAACTTACACAGAATCCGAACTCGAAACAATAATTCTTGAACAGGTTGATGCACTTTGGGATTCCGGCAACGGAGTTGACGTGATTTTATTTGAAACACAACCGTCCCGCGAAGCAATGGAACGCGCCGCACGGGCAATGATAAAACGTCCAAAAATTCCTTTTGTTTTATCATGTGCCGTTGTTTCGGAAAAAGAATCCGCCTCAGGCGAACCTATCGCCCGGCTTCTTGCTCCTATTCCCGAAAATCTCGCTCAACCGATTGCGTTCGGAATGAATTGCGGAATTGGTCCCGAAGGTCTTTTGCAGGCAACAGAAGAAGCGGTTAAAATCACCCATTTGCCGTTGATTATTCAGCCGAATGCCGGAATTCCAAAAGAATTTGAAGGACGTCAGATTTATTATAGTTCACCGGAATATGTTGCAACTTATGCGATGCGGCTTGCCAATCTCGGTGTTGCGGCGGTGGGCGGTTGTTGCGGAATGACGCCGGAACATATTCGTGAAATTGCCAAAATGATTAAACCTCTCGATAAAGGACGATCCGCCAAAATAATTCTTCACGCAACACAACCGGAAGTAAAAGAACAACCGGAAACTCCTTTTCAAGACCGTTCACGCTTATCATGGAAATTTGCCCGACGTGATTGGGTTACGACCGTTGAACTGGTTCCGCCGCGCGGTTACGATTTAACCGAAACCATTGAAAAAAGCAGGAAACTTTATCGTCACGGAATTGATGCGATTAACATTCCCGATGGTCCCAGAGCAAGTTCCCGTATTTCGCCGTTGGTTGTTGCGCAACAAATTCTTCGGGAAGCCAATATCGAACCGATTTTGCATTTTTGTTGCCGTGACCGAAATTTAATTGGAATGCAGGCGGATCTTCTTGGTTGTGCGGCATTGGGAATCCGAAACCTGCTTTTCGTAACCGGTGATCCGCCCAAACTCGGCGGTTATCCTGACGCAACAGGAGTTTTTGATACGGATTCAATCGGCATGTCGGCGGTTCAGCGGCGTTTGAATCGTGGAGTTGATCTTGGTGGTCAGGCTCTTTCGCCCACTCACGCTGTTATTGGTGTCGGGCTTGACCCAACTTCATTAGATCGAAAACGGGAATTGGATCGGTTTCGTAAAAAAATTGACGCCGGAGCCGAATTTGCGATTACGCAACCGGTTTTTGATCCGAATGCGTTGTTGTCGTTTTTGGATGCGATTGGCGATTGTCCGATTCCGGTGCTTGCCGGAATTTGGCCTTTGGCGAGTTACCGTAACGCCGAATTTATGCAAAACGAAGTTCCGGGCGTGATTGTCCCGGATGAAACGATGAACCGTATGCAAGCCGTATCAAAATATTCGAAGGAGGATCAATTAGCGGTTGGAGTTGAGATTGCCCGTGAAATGATTGCGGCGGTGCGTCATCGTGTTTGCGGAGTTCAGGTGAGTGCGCCGTTCGGACGTGTGGAAATCGCTCTTGCCGTGTTGGAATAACACACTATTTAGTGGAGAGTTGATAGTGGATAGTTCGCAAGCGGAATTTTTTTACCGTTTTGACAAAAATTCCGCTTGCAAAATGATACACTATTAACTATAATTGTCGCCATTTAGCACATTTTTATACCAATAGTAATCATTCTTTTTCCAGAAGAACAGAATAAAAATTTTTCTTAACTCCTTTAATTAAAAGAAGTTAGAAAATATAAAAAAAGATTTGTTACAAAACGGCATGTTAATTGCTTTAGAATTACGTTAGAATCATACGATATTTTATCATGGGATGAAATCATTGATTTTCCAAAAAACAAACTTAGGAGATTTTTACGATGAAAACTTTTTATTTTCTTATTGTTGCTGCTGTACTATCCGGTTCAATGATTTCCGTTTCGTATGGAGATCAATTAACAATGGATGAGTATATCGGCTTGAACGCCGATCTTGAAACATTGCAGATTAACGATGCAACCGGCGATACCAATGAAGGAGCTCCCAATCCCTTGTTTCGTATTTTCAACGAATATTTTCATGACGAGATTGTTACTCTTGGAGAATCAAATTATACCAGCGGAAACGAACTGGTCGAGGATCGAATGATCCGGCAAACAATTTCGTCATGGCATGTCAATCCGGGCAGTAATGTTGTGGCTTCGTTTACAAGTTCCGCTTGGACGCATGGTTTGGAAATCTACAGTACAACCGGTAACTTGCTTTTTGATACCGATCAATATGTTTCGACAACCACCGCTGAGGCAATCATTGATGGTCAAGCCATTAATCTGGAAGGCGGTGATTATGTCTTTTCGGTAAATAGTGGTGGACTGTCAAAGGCATTCTCCGGCGATCACGAATGGTATTATTCCTCAGATGAGTATCTAAACGGTGGATCGTGGACACAGTACTATGAAGACGGAATTAATCATCTTCTTGCATTTAACGTTACTGATTTGATGCGGCAACGGTTCGGCTATGAAGGTATTGAATCTGCATTTTTGTTTGCCTTTGAGGACTTGAATATATCGGATTCATCAGATTTTGATTATCAGGACTTTGCGTTTATTCTAACCAATGTTAATGCAAATACCGTTACGCCCGAACCGTCAACCGCCTTAATTTTAAGTTTTGCCGGAGTACTCGCGTTGTCATTCCTGAGACGAAAAAACAAAAAAGCAAAGAAAATAGTTGATAGGGAGAGTTGATAGCGGACAGTCGCATGTAACTGTAGCCGGCGGTTTTAACCGCCGGAACATTGAGAACCTTTTCAAGAATATGTTTTTTTTGTAATGTTATTCAATTTGAATTGAGTTCATGGATGATTTATTGGAGCGTGAATCAGATTATTTGTGCGACAATTCGCCGGCATCGGAAAAAGTCCGAATGTTTCCGCATCATGCCGGTGTTTATTTGATGAAGGACAATGCCGGACGTGTGATTTACATTGGCAAGGCAAAAGATTTACGTAACCGAGCCGGTTCTTATTTTCAGAAAGCCGCACTGGAAGACCCGCGAACTGCTCCGTTAATTCCCGAAATCCATGATATTGATTTTATTGAAACGGAAAGCGAAGTTGACGCTTTATTGTTGGAATCTCGTTTGGTTAAAGATATTCAGCCGAAATATAATCGTGATCTGAAAGATTCAAAAACATTTCCCTATCTTCAAATTCGTACACGTGAACCGTTTCCGCGTGTCGAAATAACACGAACACCCAAAGAACACGGAGTTCGGTTATTTGGTCCTTTTACCAATTCAAGCGGTTTGCGCGGAGCGATTCTTGTTCTGCAAAAGATTTTCAAATTTCGGGCGTGTACACTTGATTTACGCGTCAACGATGAGCGTTGGCGTTGGTTCCGTCCTTGCCTTTTGTATTCGATTCATCAGTGTTCCGCACCTTGCAATTTTCGTATCACACCGGAAGAATACCGGAAAAATATTAATCGTTTGATTCGTTTTCTTGAAGGTAACAAAAAATCCTTGTTGACGGATCTTCAGTATGAAATGCGTGAGGCTGCCGAAAAACGACACTATGAACTTGCCGCAGAACTTCGCGATCAGATTCATCTTTTGGAAACGCTTGATCAACGGGGAGAAATTGATACAAATGTTCAGCCGGAAGCGTTTATGATTGATCCGCGGCGCGGCGTGTTGGGACTTAAAAAGATTTTCAAACTGGATGAAATTCCGCGAACAATTGAGGGAATTGATATTGCTCATCTTGGCGGGACGGACATGGTTGCCAGTTTAGTTCGGTTTATTGACGGTTTGCCGTTCAAACCCGGTTACAGACGTTACAAAATTAAAACGGTCAAAGGAATTGACGATTTTGCGAGTATGGCGGAAGTGGTTGCGCGGCGGTTTTCTCAAGAGGAAACGGATTATCCCAATCCTGATCTTTTATTGATTGACGGCGGCAAAGGTCAATTACATTCGGTTCTTACGGCGTTGTCCCGAACTCCCTTCCAACCGCGACTTGTCATTTCATTAGCGAAACGGGAAGAAGAAATTTTTGTACCAAATCAAGAAAATCCGCTACGCTTAAGCCGTCATTCTTTTGCCTTGCGGCTTTTGCAATATGTCCGCGATGAAGCCCATCGTTTTGCGCAACATTATCACCACATTTTGCGCAAAAACCGTTTCTCAAAAGATAACTCCTAATAACTTTTTTTATTTAACCACCGAGAACACAGAGTTCACAGAAAAAAAGTGTCCGCAGATCACGCAGATATTCGCAGATGATTTTTAAAATAGAAAGCAACAAAAAATTTGTCTGTCTATTTTGTTGTTTCGTATTCTCAAAAGACAATCTGCGCTTATCAGCGTAATCTGCGGACAATTCATTGTTTCTGCAAATTCTGCGGTTACGAAAATAGACAGTTACTTATCTGCCGGTCAAAAATTCCTGAAGCGAAAGAGCGGTAATATTCAGTTCGGCGGCTTTTTTACGTAACTCAAAATCATTGGAAAGAAGTTGAGCCGGTTTCTTTTCCAGAAGAAAACGCTTGGTTACCGCAAGAATCTGATGATCACATTCATCATTACTTGTTACAGTATGAAATTGCGGCAAAAAACGGCGAACTTCCCAACGCTCAATACGGGCTTGTAACAAACGTTTTGCCGGAAATTGACGGATACTGGCTAAAATTCGTTGCGATTTTTTGCCTTTGGAATCTTTACTTTTAGCCCGATTACACAATTCGTCAAGAACAATTTGCGGCAGAACAAAAATATCATGATCATTCAACCGGTTCAGAATTTGTTCATCGTGAAAAAATATATTCGTATCAATTACGAGATAATATCGTATCGCCGGTTGTTCGTTCAACATCGGAACCATACCGTGAGAAGCCGTTTCGTGAAGCAACAGAAAATCACGAAGTATTCGGATTTCATTATGATATTTCGGTTCATCGGAATTTCCGTACTGCTCTAACCAATTTTTAATTTGAACGGCAAGTTGTTTATTGGCTTCTTTCGGAAAATTTTTCAGGAATTGCGGTTTTTTCAAACATTGCCGAGCCAGTTTTTTCAAAAGATCATATTGATTCATCCGTGATTATCTATTTTATTTTTTGAAAAAATGAAACAACCAAACAACAAAAATACGTCCGCAAATGACATCAAGGTACTCCTAAAAACCACAAATTAATTTTTATTAACCACAGAGGATACAGAAAACACAAAGAAAATTTTTAATTGGAATCGAAACGTTATTTAATATTATCATTGACTTTTGATCTAAAATAACTTTTTAAAATTAAATTTTTCTTCACTGTGCTTAAATAATCTGTGCTTAAATAAAAGGCGGTTATTAGAAGTTACCTTTGTAAATTGGTTGTGTTGAAAAGTAATTATTGTTGAGTTTTAACACGTTTCTGAACATCAATTTCCAAAACACCGAATGTTTGTTCGTGCCGTTGGATTGTTGTTTGGAGGGCGTACAACATTCGTTTGGCGGTGTAGAAATTTGTTACGATGCGGTCTGTAACAACAATCGGAGTGGTTGGAAAACCGACGGGTTGCGGATTGAGACCGAAGTCGATAATGAGTTCTTCGGGAGTTCCGGTAACACGGCAAAAATTGGCGTAAGTTGCCGTAACTTTGGAATCGTCAAACCGAACCTGAGGGACTTGCTGTTGGGATTGCGAACGATCAGAAACTTCTGCCGCCGCATTTTCCGGTGTTTGAGCCTGTGACATAAATGTTATTAAAATTAAATTAAGGGTGAAAGTAAAAACAACAAAATAATCAAAATTTCAATAATTTAAAACTTCACAGTTAAAACTTTACGGCGAAATTCCAATTATTAAAAACTTTTAATAAACTTGCAATATTCTATCAAAATAAAGGAATCGGAACAAGGGGGAAAAAAACGGAAAACAAAATTAATATATTGCAACGGGAATAATTCAAAATCCCAACGTTTCGCCGATAAGAAAAACGTTAATTCGTCCTTGCGGTCGGCTGATTCTTGTCGTAACAATATAAGTGCAAATACAATCGGCGGATTTACAATCTTCACAAGTTCCCGTTGACATACAAGGTGTTTTGATATTGCCGGTTCGTTGGGCATTGACGGGCGATGCGTAAGTTCTGGCTCTGGTAATTGCGTCGTCCAATGTTTTGACAACCTTATTAATTCCGGCAACAACAATAACCCGCTTGGGACCAAACGCCATCGCAGCAACACGATTGCCATTGCCGTCCACATTAACCAGTTGCCCGTCTTCACTGATGGCGTTGACACTTGTCAGATAATTGTCGCAAAAAAACGCTTTTTGCATGGCTTCGTAACGGTCGGCAATTGTTGTTGCTTTATCACGATCAACCGCCATCTCGTATTCTTCACGTATCCGTTTGGTCAAACCAATTTCCTCAAGCGTTGTAGAACCTCCCCACGAAACGCTTTCTCTTCTCGAAAGAATTGTGAGAATTTTTTCAATCGCTTCTCCGCTTGTTTTGTAATAATAGGCTTCAAAATGTCTGTTTTTCAGGGATTTAACAACGTGTGTCCCTAATAAATCGTTTCGTTTTTCAAGAGATGTGTTTAACATGTGTTATTATTGTTAGGGGTAAGTTGAAGGTGATGAAACAGAAAATGCGGTATTGTTTTTGTTGGCTCGTTCACGCTCACTTTGGACAAGCGGATTGGCTTCCGCTTCACGAATCGCTGCAATCGCCTGTTCCAAGGTTAATGTTTCATCAATATCTTGCGGAGAAAAATGTTGAACACGGAGCACGAACCAAATAAAAAGCGGTACAATAAGTCCAAGTCCCCAAAATGAAGCGGAAATAATCTGAAACCATGAATCGGTAAATGATTCTCTCAACAAAAAAGGATTCAACGCCGAAAAATTGCTTTCCGAATAAACGTCAAAAAAATCGATTGATGTCGAATTGTGAAATAAAAAAGAAGTAAGCATTCCGCCCGGAACAA
>JAISNF010000183.1 GCA_031276415.1 Planctomycetaceae bacterium | reverse complement strand
TCAACAAGTAATCGTAACTTTGAAGGAAGACAAGGCAAAAACGGGCGAACTCATCTTGTTTCCCCCGCAATGGCTGCCGCCGCCGCAATCACCGGACATTTCGCTGATGTGCGGGAATTAATGTAATGAGGTAAGAATCTTAATTTGTAACCGTTCACGGTAATAGTTTTTAGGATTTTGCTTCTGGTTCTTTGTTAATCTTAAAATTGTGATATTTTAATTTTAGTAAATTGTTATAATATTTTCTTTATTTTATTGGTGATTTTTTAAGCATTCAGCAATGTTGTATCTACATCAAATTCGGTATAAGCAAATCTGATAACCGATCTTGTTATTGCGAGATTATGTTATTGGTTGGCGATTTGGGATTGGGCGTTGTTACTGAATTTGCCCAAAGGTTTCCGAAACAATTTTTGAATATCGGCGTTGCGGAACAGAATATGGCTGGTGTTGCTCTTCCGGCAGATTTTGTTATATTATTAATTATTAACAATATTATTAACCTAATTATTAACAGTGTTAATAACCGACTGCGAACTTTTAATGAAATCGCTCAAATCTGCCGATATTCTAAGTGTTATACCTGTTATTGTCACCATTTTTTGAAGGAGTTAAAAATGAAAAAAAATAATTCAACTATGACACTCAAAGAGGCTTTTGATTACTACTTCAAAAAAGAACCTCAAATGTTAATATGGATAATCATAATTTGTTTTCTTACAGTTATGACGATTCTCGTTTTTGATGGGAAATTTCCTGTTAATTGTGGTCTTACGTGGAATATTTAACGTTTATATTTTCTGGTTAGTTTCTTAATATTGTTTACTTTTTCTGCTCAAATTTCTACAAAAATTGTAACGTAACATAAAGCATTTGCTTTGTCGGTAATATTGATACAAAATGACAAATTCGACCCGAACCTGGAAATTACGAACACAAACATTGACCGCAACCGAACAACCGGTTTTTATGGGAATTGTCAATGTAACCCCTGATAGTTTTTCTGATGGCGGACGTTATTTCGAAACATCAGCAGCAGTCGATCACGCCTTGCAATTACTCGCCGATGGAGCAGGTATTCTCGACATCGGCGGCGAAAGTACACGACCCGGCTCTGATAGTGTTGAAGTCAAAGAGGAATTGCGGCGGGTTATTCCGGTTGTTAGGGCAATTGCAGAAGCAATGCCCCCAAATAAACATATCCCCATCTCTATCGATACCACAAAACCACAAGTCGCCGCCGAAACAATTCAAGCCGGTGCAGAAATCATCAATGATGTTTCGCCGGAAACAAATCCGGCAATGCTCCACGTACTTCTGGAAACCGGAGCCGGTTATTGTGTTATGCACTCGCAAGGTTCGCCCAAAACGATGCAACTCAATCCACAATATAATAATGTCGTCGAAGATGTGTTCGAAATTCTCAAACGCCGCCGGCAAGAACTCCTCAACGCCGGAATTGAACCGGAACGAATCGCCGTTGATCCGGGATTAGGATTCGGCAAAACAACAAAACACAACTGGGAACTCGTTGAAAATATGGAACGATTTCACGATCTTGCGGCTCCGTTACTCGTTGGACATTCGCGTAAAAAATTTATCGCTGAAACCTTCGAAAATCGGGAAAACGGCACAATGTACGTTACACAAAAACTCGTTGAAAAGAAAGTTTTTGTTATCCGGTTACACGAAATACCAAAAGAACTGACAAAACCATCACCATAAATAAATTCAAAATCATCCGTTTTACAGAATAGTTTTTGAATTTAAGAACGCCAAATTAACAATAAAAACGGCGGTTAAAATAAAGAAACCGCCGCTAAATAGTTAGCCGTCAAATGTTACGTTAATAAAATCAAACGAATAAGCGAATTACCATGCAAAATGAGCAAATGCTTTGTTGGCTTCCGCCATACGGTGAACATTTTCTCGTTTAGTCATAGCGGTTCCTTCTCTGTTGTAGGCGTTGACCAATTCGGTAGCCAATTTTTCGTGAGTCGGCAACCCCTTTTTATCGCGAACCGCCAGAAGTATCCAACGAATCGCTAAAGATTGCTGCCGATTTTTTTGCACGGTCATTGGCACCTGATAAGAAGCACCACCAACACGTTTCGAACGAACCTCGATATTGGGTTTTACATTATCAAGTGCCTGATGAAAAACTTCTATCGGTGTTTTGTCCGAAATCTTTTCTTTGATAATATCAAGCGCATCATAAAAAACACTTTGTGCAGCGGTTTTTTTACCGTCCCACATGAGACAATTAATGAATTTGCTTGCTAAAATCGAATTGTAAACCGGATCCGGTTTTAATTGCTTTTTACTTGCGGTAATACGACCCATTTTTAATTGCTACGGTTAGTGAATAATGAAATACGGAAAAAACTTTTTGATTTGTGGAAAAAAATGTTTGTAAAAATGTTTACAAAATTGTCTGTGAAAAAGTAAACGCCAAAATAAATAAACACTTAAATAAACACTTAATAAACGTTTTATTTTTTCTTTGGGGCGGCACCTTTTGCGCCTTTGGCGGCGGTTTTCTGAACTTTTTTGGCTCCATAACGGCTTCGGGCTTGCTTACGTCCATCAACTCCGGTGGAATCAAGAGTTCCCCGAATCACCTGATACCGAACTCCCGGCAAATCCCGAACACGTCCGCCGCGAACTAAAACGATGGAGTGTTCCTGAAGTGAATGTCCTTCGCCGGGGATGTACACGGTAACTTCCTTGCCGTTTGAAAGACGAACCCTTGTAATCTTCCGCAATGCGGAATTAGGTTTTTTCGGCGGCATTGTTCGGACAAGAAGGCAAACACCGCGTTTTTGCGCACATTTGTCCAAGACGGGAGATTTGCTCTTATAAATTTGTTGTTTTCGGTTTTTGCGAACTAATTGGTTAATTGTCGGCATAATTTTTTTTCTTTGAATTTGTGGATCGATTTTTTAAATTTTAACGAACAATTTTAACGAAAATCGACGGCAAAACGGCATAAAGTTTACCAAGTATCAACAGAGTAATTTACAAAGTAATTTAAGGACGAAATGATAACGGATTTTTCAATCTTGTCAACGGGGCGTTGACGAAAAAAAATTGGTATTGAGTTTTTTGGGCGATTTTGTATGATTCCGTTGTTGAATTTCATTTATATTTGTACTTTCTAAAAATCTAAAAAATTCAAATTTCATCAAATGCAAACGATATTCTTACCGGCGATATTCCGTTTTTTCTTATTCTTTTTTGGGGTAATTTATTTGCTAACTTGTTTTACGGGTTGTCTTTGCGATCCCGAATATTGTGCAATGCCGAATTTGTTCCATCCGGGACACATTGACGAACAGCGTGATCGGATGAAGCGGTTTGATCCTTTTGCCCGAGCAGATATTGCGCCGAAGATTGACGGTGATCGTCCTCACGGTTCCCAGCAGGAAACGCCCTTACCGCAACATTTCAAGCAATATCCGCCGGAACATTGAACACCGAATATTCCGGCGGTTAAATAATAAATTATAATTGTAACTGTTTGTTTTATTTTTACTGTTAAGATTTTAATTACGAGATTATGTCATTGGAAATTTGGTATAAAAACGGTTTACGTTTTGGTTGTAAGATATGTGGGCGTTGTTGTTGTGGCGAATCGGGTTATGTTTGGGTGACAACAGAGGAAATCAATCGAATTTCCAAAAAACTAGGAATTTCCGCAATGCAATTTGAAGAAGCGTTTGTCTGGACGGTACGGGGCAGAAAGCGTTCACTCAGGGAATTTCCAAACGGCGATTGTGTTTTGTTCAATGAAAAATCGCATGGTTGTACGGTTTATGAAGATCGTCCGATTCAATGCCGGATGTGGCCCTTTTGGTCTCAAAATATTGATTCGCAGAAATCTTGGGAAAAAACCGCCAAATTTTGTCCCGGTTGCAATCAAGGCAAGATGTATTCATTTGAAGAAATTGAGGAGCAAAAAAACAGCAACCACTTTTAGTAAAAGGAAATTCTAAAAACAACAATTTATTTTTTTAAAACCACAGAGAACACAAAGACCGCAGAGGGAGTGGATTTTTAATTAATTCAAAATTGCCTCATCGGGGCATTTCCAAAGTAGCCGGCGGTTTTAACCGCCGGAACATTGAACACCGAATATTCCGACGGTTTTAACCGCCGGAACATCTGCTAAAACTACCCCCTACCGGAATCGAACCGGTGTTACAGAACTGAGAATCCTATGTCCTGGGCCACTAGACGAAGGGGGCAAATAGCGGGTTTTATTTTCTCTTATAATTATTGTTTGTCAAGTGGTCAGCGAGCAGGCAATCTTTTTTGATAACCAATTTTTTATTTAATCACAGAGAACGCAGAGGAAAGTTAATAGTTTATAGTGAATAGTTAATAGTGTTCGCAAGCGGAATTATTACCAAAATGTTTGTAATTCCGCATTGCAAAACTCTCCACTTATCCACTCTCAACTTTCCTCTGTGAACTTTGTGTTCTCTGTGGTTAATACAAATATAAATCCTGTAAATTCTGTTAATCCTATCGAAATTTGTTGATATTGTGATGTAGTCTTGACAATTTTGATGGTTTAAGTACAATTGCGAAGTTGACATTTTTTGAATTTTTGTCAAATTCATTTTTTACGATCTATCATAATAAACTATAAATTTATTTTTCTGAAGTTTTGTCCCAAAGTCAAAAGGGGGTTGTCATGGAGCGGCGTGTTGTCATTACCGGAATGGGAATTGTCAGTCCAATTGGTATTGGATTGGAAAATTTTTGGAACGCAATTAAAACGGAGCAATGTGGAATTGGGACAATTACGCGGTTTGATGCTTCGTTGTTGCCGTGTCGAGTTGCCGGCGAGGTCAAAAATTATAATGGTGAAAACTATTTTGACAGACGTTTTCTTCAGCGGACGGCGATTTTTTCTCAATTTGCGGTTATTGCGGGTCGTGAGGCGTGGCGGGATGCCGGACTTGATCGATTTTCATTTGATGATCCGAATCGTTGTGGAGTTTTGCTTGGCAATGGAGTTGGCGGGTTGGAGGTTGATGACGAATCGCATCATAAACTTTACGACAAGGGCGTTTCGAAAATTCCTGCGATGACGATTCCGAAGATGATTTCCAATGAAGCGGCGGGGAATCTTTCGATGGATCTTGGGATACGCGGGTCGGCGCATGTGGTTGTAACTGCGTGTGCCTCTGGCGGTGATGCGATTGGTTTTGCATTGGATCGTATTCGTTGTAACCGTGCTGATGTCATGTTGGCTGGTGGTACGGAAAGTGCGATTACTGAATACGGGATTGGCGGATTTTGTCAGATTAAGACGCTTAGTACGGGTTTTAACGATATGCCGCAACGGGCGAGTCGACCGTTTGACAAAGACCGTGATGGTTTTGTGATGGGCGAAGGGGCGGGAATTTTGGTACTTGAAGAGTTGGAACATGCTCAACGTCGTGGGGCGAGAATTTATGCGGAACTTGCCGGTTACGGAGCGACTGCTGATGCTTACCATTTAACTGCGCCTCATCCTGAGGGAGAAGGCGGTGCGAGGGCGTTACGATTAGCGTTGGGGGATGCGGGGCTTCAGCCGGAAGACATTGATTACATTAACGCTCATGGAACATCAACACCAACAAACGATCCTATTGAAACGCGATCTGTAAAATCTGTATTTAACCGACACGCTTATAAACTTGCCATTAGTTCTACGAAGAGCATGATTGGTCACACACTTGGAGCGGCGGGTGGAATTGAGACGATTATTACGGCTCTTGCGGTTCACGACAATTTTTTTCCGGCAACGCTCAATCTTGAAATTCCTGATCCTGAATGTGATCTTGATTATGTTCCGAACAAGGGTCGGCAAGGTGAGATTCATGCTGCGTTATCAATATCGCTTGGTTTTGGCGGTCATAACTGTGCTATTGCCATAAAAAAGTTTTCCTGAAAAAATTGATTGGAATTAATTAAAATTACCCATTGCGGGGTATTCCCAACGTAGCGATGGGTTTTAACCCATCGGAATTATAAAAACACCAATGAATTTTAACCGCCGGAATATTCGGACTCTCAAATTTCGGCGGTTAAAAACCCATTGGCGTTCCGGCGGTTAATGTTCCAATGGGTTAAAACCCATCGCTATTTTGGGGATGTCCCATTGAGGCAAGATAATTGCCAATCCGCTTGGGGGAATTGCAAAAATTCCTAAGCGAATTGTAAAAATTCCTGAGGGAATTGGGAATTTGTTTGAGAGTTTCAAGGTAGGCAATGGTTTTTTACTCGCCGACTTGTCATTGTTTTCGCATGGAAACGGAAACAACATCAACTGTTGCGACTGTTCGGTGAACAGTCGCCTACTAACAACAAGCAGCCGCTTACTTTTATTAAAATTATTTGATTCCATACGTTAAATAGTGTTCAATATCCACATCGGGTCTAATTTTACGAAACTCATCTATATCTTTATCACTAATTGTCTGGGTGGAAATAATGATATTTTTTATATGAGTGAAATCTTTAAGTTTCATAAGTTCTTTATTATTTAAACCTGTTCCGCCCTGTAAACCGATGGTTTTAATTGTTGGAGGTAATTCTAAAAATTGAATAGGAGGAATATCTCCGACTTGAATATATATTTTGTTTATATTACATAATTTTTTAATCAAAGATAAATTCGAAACATTTTCATGTCCGGTAAAACCTTTCTTTGTAATCACACGAAGTTCTTCGAGTTGTTTCAAACGATTAATATCGGATATAACACTGTCTGAAATATCCTCTGCATAAATTCCTAAAGAAGTAATATAACCATTTTGTGCATCATCAATCCAACAAACACTAAGATTAGGTCTTTTATAAATCGTATAATCATGTCGTATTAAGAAATATTCACGAATTTCTCCCTCCATTAAGAAATAAACCGTAATTCCTATTCCAATCAATAACAAGAGAAAAATCATAATTATATCAGTGTAAAGTAAATTGGATTTAGTTGAGTTGATTTTCATAATTTTAATTTTTAAAATGTTCCTAAAAAGAAAATAAATATTTACAAAAAATCCATTAAATTCAAGCATATTT
>JAISNF010000038.1 GCA_031276415.1 Planctomycetaceae bacterium | reverse complement strand
AACTCGCCTTAGAACGTTTTGAACCGGGAAGTATCACCACAATTCATCTTTGGTTCAATCGCCGTTTGCTGCCCGACGAATTTTCACATTGCGCTTTGCTCGGCGGACCCGGACAATTTTTATTCTGTTCCGGAAAAAACGAAAACAATAATCCTGAAAACAATAATCCCGATGCAAATAATCCCGAAAAAAATATTGGCGGTATTTATCATAATGTTGTCATTAGTGCTTCGCATCGGCTCCTTTCCGAGCATGAATTTACGGCACGCGGAAATTTCGGGCTGGCAGAACGTGTTGTACAACAACTCCGAAAAACTTTTGCCCAATCTTTTCAAAATGAGACAACACAATTATTGTTTTACCGTGTAACAACACATTTTGAAGCAGTTTTTTCACCCAGTCCGGCAATTTATCTAAAACGTCCTGAAACCGAAACTCCTTTTGACAATCTTGTTTTAGCGGGAGATTGGACACAAACAAAATTGCCCGCCACTTTGGAAGGTGCCGTCCACAGCGGACGTCACGCCGTCCAAATTTTGAAAAAATTAACAAATAATCCTTTTTAGTTGATCGTTGAGAGTGGATAGTGGAGAGTTCGCAATACGGAATTATTTTTAAAATTCCGCAGGAATATTAAAAAAGATGAACGATGAAATTTTCAGAGTTGAAATTGCGAGGTGTTTATAAAATTGATCTTGAACCGCGAGGTGATGAACGCGGATGGTTTACGCGATTGTTTTGTGCGAATGAGTTGAAAGAAATCGGTTTCACAAAACCAATCGTCAACATCAATCATTCCTACACCCAACAAAAAGGAACAATTCGCGGATTACATTTTCAATATCCGCCCGATTGTGAAATCAAAATGGTGAAATGTATTCGCGGAATGGTTTGGGATTGTGTTGTTGACATCAGAAAAGGTTCGCCGACATTTCTCCAATGGGATGCAACAGAATTAAGTGTAGAAAATAATAAAATGATTTATATTCCCGAAGGTTTTGCTCACGGATTTCAAACATTGACCAATGACGTAGAACTCATTTATTTCGTAACATCGTTTTATTCCCCGAAAAACGAAGACGGTTTGCGTTTTGACGATGTTGAATTGTGTATCAATTTACCGATTAAAGCAACAGTTATTTCCGAACGCGATAAAAAACATCCGTTGCTCGCAGAAAAAAAAGATTGGCAAGGAATTATATTGTAACCGCTTATTTTAGTGGAGAGTTGAGAGTGGATAGTGGAGAGTTTCGCAATGCGGAGTTAAATGTTTTGATAATAAATTCCGTATTACGAAACTATTCACTCTCAATTAAAAAATAATCTGCGATTATCAGCGTAATCTGCGGATAATTTTTTGTTTCGTGTGTTCTGTGGTTAAGAAAGCAAGCGATGACGATTTATCAGGAAAGTCCGCGACTCAGTACAACAATCACCACATCAGCGTTTTGATTGGGATCGTCTTCAACCTGTTTGTGTTGCCGCGTGTCCAACGGAATACAATGATGAATACGGAACTTTTTTTTCGCACAAAAATCTTCAAAATCGGCTAATGTCAAAAAACGTACATCAACAGTGTTGTACCATTCACTAGGATCACCACCATGATCAATACGCGGGGCTTTGCCTTCCTCTGACAAACGCCGACGATGTTCGTGAAAACCGAGATTCGGAAAACTAACAATCCCGCGCGTACCAACACGAAGCATCTCGTCCAACACAAATTCAACATCCCGTACAGTTTGTAACGTTTTTGAAAGAATGACAAAATCGAACTGGTCATCCTCAAAACCCTTGAGACCGGCATTCAGATCAGTTTGAACAACATCAATACCGCGATCAATACATTGTAACACATATTTTTCTTTGATTTCAAGACCAAGAATCCGATTGTTTTCACGTTGCCGCAACCGAGCCAACAACCCCCCCTTGCCACAACCAAGATCAAGAACTGTCGCTCCGCGCGGAATCAAATCAAGAATCTGTTCGTAATCCAATCGGTCAGGACGTTGAAACGCCGGCACTCCGTCGGAAGCCTGTTCAAAAAATACGTTTCGTAAAAATGACCGAATCATCTCTCCGTATAACGGAAAATCATGCGGTAACAAAAAAGCGTCATGACCATATTCGCTAGGAATGTTGCAATAATTAACCCGTTTGTTTAAGGAAATTAAAGCGTCAACAACTTCACGTGACAAAAAAGGCGGAAAAAGCCAGTCGCTCGAAAAACTCAAAATTAACCACCGGCACATTGATTTACGCAACGATTTTCTCAACTCTTCCGGCGTACTTCCAAGATCAAAATTGTCGATTGCCTTTGAAATAACCATATAACTGTTTGCGTCAAAACGCTCGACAAATTTATCACCTTGATAAGCCAAATAGGAACCGACGGAAAATCTTGTTTCAAATTTCGTGTTCACCTGACGACCTTGAGTCCGGTTCGCATCGAATTTTTTCATCATTGATTCGCGTGACAAATAGGTAATATGTCCAAGCATTCGGGCAATTGCCAAACCATTCGCCGGAATAACTCCTTTTTCGTGATATTGACCGCCGTGAAAATTCGGATCGCTTTGAATTGCGTTACGCGCAACAATATCAAACGCCAATGCCTGACTGGTCAAACGAGCGGCAGTTGCCAGCAAAATCACAGAAGCAAGCCGATCTGGAAACCGTGTTGACCATTCTTGTGCCATAATTCCGCCCAGGGAACCGCCAATCACCGAAAGCAACCGACCAATACCAAGATGATCAATCAAAAGACTTTGTGCTTCAACAATATCGCCGATGGTAATTTCAGGAAAATCAATACCGTAACGACGACCTGTTTTCGGATTGGTATCATCCGGTCCTGTTGTTCCGCGACAACCGCCAAGACAATTTGTACAAATTACAAAAAATTGATTCGTGTCAATCGGTTTGTCGGGACCAACCATAAATTCCCACCAACCCGAATCATCTTCCGCATCATGAGAAGCAACATGCGAATCACCAGACAACGCATGACAAAGTAAAACGGCGTTATCTTTTTTACTATTTAATGTCCCGTAAGTTTCGTAAACAACTTTAACTTCCGGCAATACATCACCGTGTTCCAAAACCAATGGCGTCCGAAAGATAACTTCCTGAGCATGTTTCAACGGTTTAGCGTTACGAACCGAATCGGTACTGTCAAAATCTATTTTTGTATCCATTTTATATTTGTAATTTTATATTTGTAATAATTTCAATTTTTGTAAAACAATTGAACCGGTTCAAACCGGAGATCAATTATTTTTTCAAACATTCGTTTTGTATTCACCAAAAGACAAACAACAATTGCAGAGGCAATAATGTTTTCCTTTTAGATCGTGGCGAAACTCACGCTTCTGTTGGTTTGTTCAACTTCGTTGTTTGATTAAACACGCCAGGTTGTTCCGCCACAAAACCAGTTCACGTTTCATCGAACCAATAAATTTACATTATTTTCGACAAATTTCAAGACCGGCAAAAAACAATTGTCATTACAGAAAAAGTTAAAAAACAGTCTGCTGATTACGCAGATTTTCGCAGATAAACACTGGTTAATGGGTATTTCTAAAAATTCATTATTGATTTAATTCTGTATTTTACAAACAACCTCATTTTCACCTAATTTTTCCCAACAAAACAACCTCAGTAGCAGAATAGTTGATAGTTGATAGTTTCGCAAGCGGAATTATTGTTGGTAGGCGACCTTTCGCCGCAAAGGATTGACTACCTTTTGAGTTTGGAATTATTAGGTAGTCAACCGTTCGCCACAAAGGTTTTCACCCACCATCGCAACGATTAATGTTAATCATTCGGAGAACTCTCTGAATCTTATTGAAATTCTGCCAATATCAATTAAAATGATACACTTCAAACAGTAACTGCCTATTTTGTAATATTACAAAATAGAAAATATTACGAAAATATTGGGGGGAAATTTAATATGGAAAACATCTTTATCTATCTTATGGAAAATCCAGTTTTTGAAAAGGTAGTTTTCGCGTTGGTATTTTTTGTTCTTGTTTATTTATTTTTTGTGTTTGGTATTTTTTGCTTAATTAATTCATTAACAAATGCACTATGTGTTAAATTACCAGAGCCTACTTTATCGTCTAAACAAAATTTTGTCATACAACTAACCGACGAATGGATAGAGAATCACGAATTTATTACACAAAATACCTTCTCTGGATTAAAACTCGAAACACAAACTGACGAACTGACTAAAAAATGGAATATTGAAGATTGGGCAAAGTTTAATGGTTTAAGCCCAAAAATTACTTTTCCGTCTAAACAATATCATATATTCCAACAAGCAGATGAATGGGCAAAGAATAACGGGTTTCATTACTTAGGTTTTTTTCAACTTCAATTTATGCCGTCTATTTTTACGGCATGGGAAAATGCGGAGAAGTCATCGTTTCTTGTACAGTTTACTAATTACAATAGTCCTTATTTTATATTAGAGACACTTTTGGATAATATATCTCTTTGTACCGGTAACATGTATGATGGAATGTTTTTACCGCAACCACCGGGCGTCTATGTACAGCACTTTCCTAAAAAAAGTCTTGAGGAACTTTGGGAATTGCACGATGAATCCATTCGTTATTTAACGGATTACGGCAATGTTCATCTGATACCGTTTCATCCCGACCTGCCTTGGGGCAACGTGTCATCAACTGATTCACCAGCGGAATCACAATCTTCTGAATTTTCAGCATTTGAGATTGTCGAAAATTCAGGAAATCGTAGTCTTTGTAATTACATTCGTAGTTTACCGTTCTATCCTTTTCGTTGGGGATATTGGCATTTTTATCGTCGATTTTTCTGGGTGAACAAAACGATTCAGAAACAGGTTGAGATGGGGCGGCTTGTTTTACCGCAACATTTGCCGCCGGATTACGAAAAATATTATGTTATGTGGTCGCCGGAAGAAAAATATCAATCAATATGCAATAAATAAAACCTAAATTAAATCGAAAATTCCACGTAAACAAAATTACCTTAACAGCACGATTTGAGATATTGTTATGATTCTTGGTATTACTATGGGCGATGTTGCCGGAGTTGGTCCTGAAATTATTGTCGGGGCTTGGCGTGAAATTGTTTGTCGGACGCATAGTCGGGTTGTGGTTTACGGGCATCCTGAAATTTTGGAACGCGCAACGGTGTTGCGGAATATCAATGCGGTTATTACGGAAATTCAAACCGTTGATGAAATATTAACACGTCCCGATCTTCGCAATATCCACGATGTCGGCGATATTCATGATATTTTGACAATTCCGTGTATTCGTTGTGGTGAAGAAAGTGTGTTACAAGTTCAACACGGAACAGTGGACGCTAGAGCCGGAGAGACGGCTTATCGTGCAATTATTCGTGCGATTGACGATGCCAAAGCGGGAATTATTGATGCGGTTATCACTGCGCCGATTCATAAAAACGCTCTTAATCTTGCCGGTTATCATTATCCCGGTCACACGGAAATTTTTGCGGAACGTTGCGGAGTGAATGATTTTGCCATGTTGCTTTATCTTGGTCGCGGCGAAAATATTTGTTCGGATAATGGTCTTGCGGTAGTTCATGTTACGTTGCATACGGCGATGCGAAACATTTTCGAACAAATAACAATTGACTCTGTACTTGCCAAAGTGCGGCTGGTCAATGATTTTATGAAACGGATTATCGGATCGGGGCGGCGACCGCATATTGGAGTTTGTTCGTTGAATCCTCATGCTGGTGAAGACGGGTTATTTGGAACGGAGGAAATTGAAATTATTTATCCGGCGATTCAACTTGCTTTTGCAGGGGGGGTGGACATTGAGGGACCGTTTCCGGCGGATACGATTATGGTGAATGCTCAAAGGGGAATTTTTGATGCGGTGGTTGCCATGTTCCATGATCAGGGGCATATTGCGTTGAAGTTGCTTGGGATGCATCGGGCGGTGAATATTACGCTTGGTTTGCCGATTATTCGAACCAGTGTGGCTCATGGAACGGCGTTTGACAAAGCGTGGCAAGGCACTGCCGAAACCGGAAGCCTACTCGAAGCCTGCCGTGTTGCTGCAAAACTTGCCGGCAGTGAATCTGATTAACGTTTTAGTAATCCGAGTTGCCGGAAAACGTTGCCGGAATTACGTTGCAAAATTTTATTACGGAATTTGAATTACCATTTAATTTGATAGGCAAATTCTTTTTCTTGTGTTGTAAATTCAATGATTTTGTTTTCGTTTCGGAATGAAACGTTGCGCAATTCTTTGCCGTCAGCATCAAATGCCTTGACACTTTGGGCAACTTCCGGTAATTTTAGCAACAGTTTTGTTGCCGGTTCGTCGGGAAGTGGTGTTACTGTTGCGGTTTTTTCCTTGTTGTTAATTTCAATACGAAATGCGCCTTTTGTTTCGGCAATTCCAAAAGGAACCGGTTCTGTTATCGGTAAAAATCGTTCGGATAATTTTTCGTCTGCCCATTTGAACGGTTCCAGCGAAATATTTGAAACGCTGTTGTCTGAATTTTTCCGTTCGACTTTTAACCAGCCAACCGCGTAACGATTAGCACCGGTATCAAATCCTAACAATGTCGCACGGCGTCCATCGCCTTTGAAATCATACAAACCAACAACAAGATAATATTGTCCCGCAGGAAAATTATTAGGAATATTCATCGTGTAAGAATCCGAAACAATTTTATCTTTCCATTGGGAAACCGGCGTCTTGGGAAAACCTCCGCCTAAAACGGCTTCATTCAATTGTTGCCCGCTCCTCTTTTTTTGCGTACAGTGAACAAAAATACAAAGGTCTTTGTCAAGCGTTCCCTTAACATTCCACGCAAAATCAGCGGAAAATTTGTTTCCTCCGAGATATTTGAACGAATTTAATGTTGGTGTAACCGGTAAAATATTCGATGCAATTTTTTGTCGGGCATTGATATAAACAACGTGTTTATCATTTGTTTTTTTCTCCGATATTTCAACAACCCGATTATTCACTTTGACTATTCCGCATTCTCTTGAATCAGTTACATAATTCGCCGCGAAAAAACCAAATTGAGGAAGAATCACATCAAAAGCAGTTTTAACCGGAATTTTATTAAGAATATTTGTAATCTCCCAATCGTTTGCGTCACGATTAACGAAAACGGTTGTTCCGTCGTTCCACGTAATTATTAACCGATGGATATTATTGTCCGCAAATTCAACTTTGGTAATATGTTTATCGGC
>JAISNF010000018.1 GCA_031276415.1 Planctomycetaceae bacterium | reverse complement strand
AACAAAAATACGCCCCACAAAAAAGAGGTTGTTTGTGTAATCGGCACAGGTGTTTTTGGCGGAACATCTTCCGATGGTTTAACTTCTCCCGATTGTTTTGATTCCGTTTCGGGAACATCCGCAAATGAGGCAGAGGAAGTGTTCGAATTCTGGTCAACAATCGGAAATGTAACCGGTGTTGTCGCGGATTCTGCCGGTGTTGATTCCGGCGATTGCGGCACTTGCGGCTCTGCCGGAGATTGAGACTCTGCCGATGATTGCGACTCCGTTGGAGACGGAGACTTCGCTGGAGATTGAGAGTCTGCCGGAGATTGAGAGTTTGCCGATTGTTCCGCCGCCGAATTAGCAGCAGGCGAAATCGTCGGCACAGAAACCAAAACAGGCTCTGATGTTGCCGGAGTTACGGGCGTTGCCGGAGTTACGGGTGTGGTTGGTGTTACGGGTGTTGGCGGAGTTACGGTCTCTGCCGGTGTTGTAACGGGAAGAGCAGTTTCCTGTGCCGTGTTATTCGGCAAACTCAGTATGTAAAACAACCCCAAAATCAGGGCAACTGCAAGAAAATTGAGAATTCTTGGAAAAGAAATCCGGTTCATTTTAATTGAAAATTAAGTGAAAATTGAAGTGAAATTAAAAATTAAATTGTGTTTTGTTTTCACCGCCCAAACAAAAGGCGGCTTTAATTTTGATATTTTTATTTGTATTTTGGTGTTAGTAACGTTGGTTTTATTTACCGGTTTTATCACCGCCTTCTTTATCTTTGTCTTTATCTTTTGGAAAAACCATTTCAATAGACGAAAGATGAAATTTAATTTTTGTCCCGTTGGAATCATCAACTTTTAGGACAACTTCATTTTTTTCTTTGTCAACAGAGTGAATCGCGGCAATAATTCCGCCTACTGTTAAAACCCGATCATTTTTTTCGAGCGAATTTAACATTTTACGATGTTTCTCTTCTTGTTTTTGCTGCGGACGCAACATAAACAGCCAATAAAAAATGAAAAAAAACGAAACCATCAACAGAATCACCGACAAACCGCCACCAGGTGGAGGAGATGCCGGAGGAGCATCCTGTGCAAAAAGCGGAAGAAAAACCGTCAAATAATCAAAACCAAATGTCATTGTCATTTATTTTGTAATTTACTACAATCTGGAAAAATTGGACAAAATTAAATCAAAACCGCCCGAAAACAAAATCACAAATTTTTTCATCAAATAAATGATTAGGTCAATATCTTAGACGCAATTCAACAAAATGACAAGCCCATACCCAAGATTTTCCCAAAAAAGTTTGTGGTTTGGGGTTTGGTAATTATTCGGTAATTATCCGGCGGAATTATTACTGCTATGGTTGTAACCCGCTTGCGGCATTATTTAATATCAATTAAAATGTTCGGTCATCGTAATTTCGTAATCATAACATTTCGGTGATACATCATTTACTTTTTGAATTATTAAAAACCGCTGAATATTACGTTGTTATAATATGAAAAACTCAATAGATTGCCAACAAAAGATTCGATACAACTCTTCAAAAACATGGCGAGGAATGCCATTCGTTTCTATAGCGATAGGATCAGATGTAGAAAATAAAGAAATACGCGGTCATGCTAAAGGAATAATTGCGATTGGTGATATTGCTACAGGTTGGTTAGCAATTGGAGGTATTGCCCGCGGATTTGTAGCAATCGGAGGTGTTGCTATTGGAATAATAGCGTTAGGCGGGCTGGCAACAGGATTGGTCGCATTGGGAGGACTGGCAATTGCAATGCTGGTTGCAATAGGCGGAGGTGCAATCGCTCCCATTGCAATTGGTGGCGGTGCTTTGGGGATTGTATCAATCGGAGGAGCAGCAATAGGATATTATGCCTTTGGAGGTGAAACTCATGGTGTTTATATTAATAAGTTCTTCATTTTCGAAGTCCTGAAGCAGTTGTTTTTTTAAGAATTTTTTTAGGGTACGGCTAAATCGTATTATGTTTATTCGTGTTAATGGTTGTAAAAATCTTAGGCGACGAAAGGTTAAATGTTATTGTCCATGAATATCCGAATTTCTCTGATTATAGTTTATGTATTTTTTTCTGTTGTTCCGTTATTACAATCGGATGAAACAAAATCATCGGTTTGGCTTGGTTTTCCGATTTGGGGACGCGATCAACAACCTGCGGAAATCAATTTGACAAAAGATCAATTGTTGGGTTCGGCGTTTCTGTTGCAACTTCAACGTCAAGCCTTGCTCATTGCCGCACGAGACGAATTGGGTGTCAATACATTTGACGAATTTATGGGCGAGTCCGCCCCAAACGAAGCGGTGAAGATTGATGACATCGGTAAGTTTCCCGATACCGGTATTCCGTACACCGATCATTTGCAATTTCTCGTTGAACTCGAAAAACGTTCACGCAATAATTTTTCGGCGGAACTAAAAAAACACGGTGTTAAAAAAAACGAAAATATCAGAACAGAAAACAATCTTTCTGATGAAGAACATACCAAAGAAGATCGTACCAGAGAGGATCGTACTAAGGAAGAGTGTAAAGAAATCGAAAAATTACTCTGCGAATGGGCGTTAATTCCGCAGTTTGAGGCAGTACGGCGAACACATCGGCTTATTCGTCAAACCGGTGAAACACCGGAACTTCTAACCTTTTTGGTTCGCGGTTATACACAATTACAAATGTTCACCAATATTGCACCGCTCGATACGCATCGGGTTTTTCAGGCACGGGCAATGCTTTATGCCCAACGCGCAATTGCCCAATATGGGGAAACACCGGAATGGATTTCACTCCGCGCCGCTGCCTGGTCGCTCAACAATTTTCATCGTCTCGCCCGTCAGGATTTTAGTAAAATCTCTGAACAAAAACAAAATACTACGGAACAAAAAAAGAATGTCTGGATTAGTTTTGCAAAATGTTACGCCGAATTTGATTTCAAAGGTCTCGAAAAACAAATCGAAACCGCTGACCCGAAAACGGAACAACCGTTGGGAAAATTATTGTACTTTTTTCTGCTTGATTACGCAAACGAAAAAGTAACTATGGCACGTCCTTATGGTAAAACGATTATTGCGGATTTACCGGATTGTTCGCGTTTGTATCTGGGAATTTTTGACATCAATAATTTCGATATGATTTACGCACCGGACAGTTCTCTGTTCCATGAACATCTGGCACGCCGGATTGCTCCTGCTGTTCGAAAAATGACGGCACTTCCCGAAGAGATAATTGAAGCGGTAAAAGCACTTCAAACAACCGTTAAAAAACCTTCAGGTAACAATTGGATTTCCGGTTTGCTCGGCGGAAACGCATCGGCTTCGTACAATTTTCCGCTTGAACAGTATTACCGTGATCTGGCGGTTTTCCTGAAAATGTTGTCTGAAAAAACGGCAGCGGAAACATCAGAGCAGAAATATTCCGAACCGTCATTGGCAATGCTTTCACATATTCTGAAAGACAATGAATTTCATTGTGTTGCAAAACTTGCTTACGGATTGAAGGGGCACAACGGTAATGCGGAAGAATATATTATGCCGGCAATGCCTGTAATTGAAAATCATCCCGATGTTGAATTTCTTGGTCTTGCCTGTCGGGATCGGGGCTTGGGAACACCTTTTTGGCATCGGTTGACAACCAAAATAATTCCCTACAATCTTTTTTCACAAAGGAGTATCGGTTTTCAGACTCCTTTTTTTGATACCGATTTTCATGGACGAATCTATTCGCCTTATTATATTACCCATTTGTTTGCTGATCGGGAAAATATCCGTGATATGTTGTTATATCATAACAGCGCACGGTCTGAAGCGGGTAACGGAATATATTATTTCGCGGTTGATATTTTGTATCGTCTTTGTCCGAAAAATCCTTATGCTGCGTCTGTCAATCTTGTTCGCGGTAAAAACATAACAGAAGATTTTGCTGCGTCTGTTCAAAAGGAATTCGGCAGTTTCCCCGGGGTGAACAGTTCACTTGCCGAATTTTATCAGAAAAAACAACTTGCCGATAAAATTATTGATCTGATTAAAGATGATTATGCTAATAAATTGACTGAATATATTCAGGAGAGTTTGGTGAATATCTATCTTGCCCGTAACGAACCGGAAAAAGCGGTTGATATCTTAAAAAAATATCTGGAAACAAAGGAATCCAATGAATCGTTACAACAGTACCGTATTCTGCAAAAAATCGGTTTTATTCTATTGCAGGAAGGAAAAATCAAAGAAGCGGAATCTTATTTTGTTCCGGCAATGCAAACGCATTCCAGTTGGGGACTTACCGGAATGGCTCAATACAAAGAGATTACCGGTCATTTCAACGATGCCGAAAAACTATTTCGTGCGGATTTACAGTCCTATCCAGAGAATCGGTACGGTGAACTTTGGGGGTTCCTGTACCGGACCAATCATTCGGGACTGAAGGAAATCACCGATGAAATTATTAACCGTTACACTCGGTACAAGTCGGCTCATCCAATAGATACGGAAACCTTGATGAAAAATATCATTACAAATAAAGAGGTTATTTTTCCTTGTTATTGTATGGATATTCCGTTTCCTGAACCGCTGGGAACAGACCCATTGACGGATGAATTTCTTCGTGACGGTAACGGTTATCTTGGAATGATTGCATGGCTTGACTCAATGAAAAAAAATGACCGAAAACAATCTGACCGCCTTCTGCTCTATCTCCGTGAACTTTGGTTTTTGTGTGATAAAAACGATCCTTTTGTTGCTGCCCAGAGGAATGTCTTGCCGAAACTGAAACAAAGAAAACATGTTGACTATTATTCACGAACGCTTGCAGCGCTTTTCGAAGCGGATCAAAACACACAAAAAAAGGGTTCTTCTTTGCGGAATGACGAAATTGATTTTATGATTCGGACGGCTTTTGTTGATGATTTACAATCTTACAATCCTGCTGCATTTTTATGTTTTGCGATTGCCCGTTATAAAGACATGTGCGGTGAAAAAGAACAGGCAATGGATTATTACCGGCGGGTACTTGGTTTTCGGGTTAGGTTTGATTGTTATATCCGCAGTCTTGCTGTAAAAGAGTTGCGAAAAAATGGTTTAACGGATGAAGAATATGTCAAGTGGTCTCAAACCGATCCGAAGGTTCGCAAGACCAATCTTTCGCACACAAGTGCCGATGTTTTTTGCCGGCAACTTTTTCGTGATTATTCGGATTCGCCATCTGCTTCTATTCTTGCGAGACCGCCTGCTGAAAAGTTCATTCCGGCTACGGATTTTGGTAAAACGGTACCGTTGGTACCGGGCTGGTATCGAGTGACGAAAATTCTGTTTCGGGGTCATGCTGTTGCGGATGAAACGGATGCCGAAAAAACCTCGGTTGTTTATTGGCGGATTCCCAAAGAAGGTGACAAGGACGATTTTCAATGGGGTGATACAGGTATTGCTCATGACGGAAATTACGATACAAGTTTGCAAAACCGCCGTAATGATGGTTTGTATCCGGTTCATCTGGGAGTCGGCAATGATTCACGGCTTCCGGCTCTTGCTTCGTTTCACAATGGCAGCATGGTTCTTGTTATTTCGCTCAATCCCAACGAAGAACCGAAAAATATGACACCGGACGCCGATTCCAACTGTGTCCGAATTGAAATGAGAAAGGTTGCTGATATTCCTGTTATAGAGCCGTTATTTCCTGCTGTTGCGGAACAAACGCAAACAACCGCTGTTCAAGATCAAAACATGATCGTACCGCAAAACGGAGATTCTATTTCCGGTTGGTTTAACTTGATTCGCTATGCGGCAATTATTACGGCTTGTGCTGCTTTACTATTGATTCTCATAATTTACGCTATAAGAAAAGAAACACCGCGAAATAACTCAAAATAGTTAATTTCGCAAGACGGAATTATTACCGCGATGCTATGGTTGTCACCCGCTTGCGGCATTATTTAATATCAATTAAAATGTTCGGTCATCGTAATTTCGTAATTATAACATTTCGGTGATACATCGTTTACTTTTTGAATTATTAAAAACCGCTGAATATTACGTTTTTTGCTTGGGTAAATAACCTGATTTTATAAAATTGAAGACGCTCACAAACGGTTTTGGGATATATTATTAACAATACAAAAAATACAAAAGTGATTCTGTTTTATGTCCTCTCCTCAAAAAAACAAACATTCTCAGTCTGCCGGTTCCCAATCAGTTGGTTCTTCCGGTTCTTCCAATTCCGGTTCTTCCTCTCAAAAGACAAAAGCGTGGAGTGGTGTTTTCACGGAAGGGACGGATCGGCGTGTTGAACTGTTTACCGAAAGTATAAGTATTGATCGTCGTCTTTATGCGGTGGATATTCGCGGCTCGATTGCTCATGCTCAAATGCTTCGTGATATTGAAATTCTTAGCGAAGAGGAATTTCATCAGATCGAAGAAGGGTTACTCGAAATCCGGCGGCGAATCGAAGAAAACAAATTCCCGTTCAATATCGAATTTGAAGATATTCACATGCATATTGAACACGCCTTGATTGAAATGATCGGCGATGTCGGGCGTAAACTGCATACAGCGCGAAGCCGGAATGATCAGGTTGTTACGGATCTTCGGCTTTGGATTCGCGAGGCGATTGACCGGATTGATCGGCGGTTGGTTGATCTTCAAGCGGCGTTTGTGGGGCGTTGTGATGACGATTTCGATGTTATTTTGCCCGGCTACACTCACATGCAACGCGCCCAACCGGTGATTGCGTCCCATATTTGGCTGGCTTATTGTGAAAAATTTGAGCGGGATCGTCAACGTCTTCATGATTGTCGATCACGTGTGAATATTCTCGGATTGGGAGCGGCGGCTCTTGCGGGAACGAGTATTCCGATTGACCGGACGAAAACGGCGGAATATCTTGGTTTTGAACAGATTGCGGCGAACAGTCTTGATGTTTCCAGTGATCGCGATTTTGTGTTGGAGACGGCGTTTTGTCTTGTTGAGATTGCGATACATTTGAGTACCTTGGCGGAAGAATGGATACTTTGGTCAACTTCCGAATTTAATTTTATTCGTCTTCCTCAGGCGTTTTGTACGGGTTCTTCTATTATGCCGCAGAAGGTGAATCCTGATGTTTTGGAACTGATTCGGGGAAAAACGGCTCGTGTTGTTGGGAATCTCCAAACGCTTCTTGTGTTGACGAAGGGTTTGCCGCTTGCTTACAACCGTGATTTGCAGGAAGACAAACCGCCGATATTTGATTCTTTTGACACGATGGAAGCGGTGTTAATGTTAGCGGCGCCGTTGGTTGAAGGAGCGGTACTCAATCGGGAAAGTATTGTTGGTCGTCTTGATCGCGGGTATCTTGATGCGACAATTTTGATGGAATATCTGATTTTGCAAGGAGTTCCGCAACGAACGGCGCATGAGATTGTTGGTCGTCTTGTTCGTCTTGCGATGGAGCGTGATGTGCCGCTTGTGAAGTTACCGCTCAAAGAATTTCACGAAATTTACGAGGGATTTGACTACAATATTTTTTCCATTTTGGGGGCGGCGAATGCGGTTGCGGCGATGAAGAGTTACGGCTCAACTGCTCCGAATCAGGTTCGTTTGCAGATTGACTTCTGGAAAAAGAAAATTGATCGGGCGTATCGTGAATTAAGATAGTTACCAATCACACCATAAAATTTATTGATGTTTTCGTTGTTTCATTAGGAAAATTGGGTGAAAATGAGGTTTTATTCAGGAACAACACGGACGCCTACGTCCGTACAACACTAACGCAAGCGTTGTTGATGCTCCAACGCAGGTGAAGAGTTTGCCCTTTAAGGCAAGGTGTGGTACCTTATAAGGTTTTACACATGTTCCCCTGGTAGGCGATTCCTTCGCCGAAAGATTGCGCCGGTTGATATTGTTTTCATTTCCGTCCGACAACAGGGTTCACTGTCGGCGAGTACGCCGACCAATGTTTCGGCGAAACATTGGCTACCTTTTGAATTCGTAATCATCAGGTAGGCGGCGGTTTCGCCGAAGGGTTTTCGCCCACCGCCGCAACGGTTGATGTTATTTTCCTATGGTAATGTTACTGGCAACCCATCGTTGACTTCTGCAAGGCGATAAAGGATGCTTTCCACTGGTGTTGTGACGGAAAGAACTCGTGTTGAACCATCACCAATCAGGAATGGACAAACACCCGGATGATAACTTCCAAAACCAAATTGAAATGCGCCGGAAAATGCTTCAGTTGACGAACCATCTGTTGCGGTTGTACCATAATTCATTGGAGAAAGAGGAAATGCTGTCGCGTTATCTCTAAAAGATCGAGCCGAACCAACAGATTTCCAACCATGAACAGTTAAATAGGAACAGTCCGAACGCCGTCCCGCAGTGCCAGTGGAAGGACCCGTTGAGGAAGTACCATCTCCGTCACATTTTCCTAATGCGTATGGAGGAATATGTTTTTCTCCAACAAGGAGTTGGTTACTGGTTCCATCTTCCCACCAAGACATTGT
>JAISNF010000663.1 GCA_031276415.1 Planctomycetaceae bacterium | reverse complement strand
TCCATTTTAACATTTTTTGGAACTTCACCAACAAATTTTCAACAAACACAACCAAACATTTTACTAAATTTTCCATTGTAAATCTCCTTTAAAAGGTTTTACCAAAATTAACCGCCAACACGTTTGCCAAGAAACAACTCGACAAGAAATAACGCATTGTGATTGAATCAGTTCCAAAATATATCAAAAGTCTCTTTTTGTGTCAACGGGGGATATTGCCCTGCGCCGAAAGATTTTGTCATTTAACAAAAAGAATCCATCCTTTACAATTTCACGCCATTTACAAAAAATTAGTTCTCGATTTTGGCGAATGCCCCTGTTCGTGGGCAGCAAATTGTGAACATTGTTTTTATTGCTTTAATCCGAAGTTTCTGCGTTTTTTTTCTGTAAATCATTGAGAAATAAGTACTTAAAGTGTAAAAATACGGCGTTTTTTACATACGATATTATATTGTTTTTTCTTAAATCCTTTATTTTCAGATAGTTACGCTGACACATATACATGGTTAGCAAAAAAAACAGATTTTACATTACTTGAACGATTACAAAATAGAAAGACACAATACATTGCGGATCTATGGTTCAAACCCGTGAATGATTACCCTATTTATAATCAATAGTTTACATCAATTCCTATCCTCCGGTGAACAACGCTGTTTTTAGCAGTGAACAGGACAATGAACAGTAACCCTCAATTTTACTTTGTTCCAAACATTTTTTTAATTTATTTACGATTGGAACTATGATTGGACTATGATTAGAACCATGCGGCTTGTTTTTCAAGACTTTGCGGATTTTGTGGATCCACTGCATAAAATGCGGAACCGCCGATATTAAATGTTTCGAATATCTGCTGTGTTTCGGTGGATATTCCCAAATTATCTGTTGTATTACCGACTGTATTACCAACGATGTTCCAATTATTGAATTGCAAATTCCAATCAAGAGTTATGCCGTCAGCACCAATATCAACTACCGAACTGGCTTGGAGATACGAACCCAAAATAGAATAAGGAATAATTTCTGGAACTTTTTCTGTTGTTTCAACGGGAGATTCTTCGTAGGGAATAAAATCCGGTGTTTTGGTTTGTGTGGTGTTTTCTTTATCTTTACTTTCGTTATTTTTATTTTCGTCATCATTATTGATGTCGGCAACTTGAGAATTTTCTGATACATCATCGGTCTTATCTGTTTTGTTGTCTTCAATTTTATTGTTTTGCAAGGCGGTAATGAGGTTTACATCCGGTTGTGTTTTCGGTTTATTTGAAAGGAGGACGGATAAATAGAATGATGGTTGTTCGGTTATTGTTTCTGTATTCTCAACAGTTTTTGCATCGGTAATTTCTTCCGATGCCGGAACCGGATTATTGACAAACAAATCAATTTTGTATTCAAGTTCTGTGTTTGCCGGTGTTTCGATCATTGATCCGAAACCGATTGTGAAGTTACGAGATATGGTATTGGCAGGTTCTGTTAAACCGAGTTCTTCCCGTGTTTTTTTCATTCGGGCAATAAGTTCTTCATCGCCGGCTAAAACTTCATTGATTGTTGCCGCAAGACTTTCATCTTCAATTCCGGTTACAGATATAGTGCCGTCAAGGAAATTGGTTGTTAATTCAAACGACTGATTAGAATCAACCTCAACACCTTTTTCTGCCAGTAATTCATTCACTCTTTCCAACACGGCATTTTTGTTGATGCGAATCATTTCGACTCGTTCTGTTTCGGAAATCTCTGGAGTTTCGAGAGTTACATCATTGTTTATTGTTTCTGTATTTTGTGTTATTTGGGCGGGATTGGGCGGTTGTAACGTATTCGTTTGAGCCAAACCTTCCGGTGAAAGGTCTAAAATATCCAATGTTAGTGCAGAAGCACGGCGAACCTGAAATGCTCCATTACCGTAACTGGCAGCCGTTGCCTGAAATGTTGAAAATGTTTTCTTTCCGCCTTGTGAAAAGAAGGACGAGTAATCCACATAAACACTGGAATTTGTTGGCGCAACACTCATAATCAAAAAATTGTTAGTAGGAACATTCTGAAAAATTTTTACATTATTCCTTTATCGTCAAAAACATGGAACGCATGCAATATCAAATAATTACATTATCAATTTGGTAAAATATTCCGAATAATCTGGAATTACGTTCTATTTGTAATTTCTGTTTTGTAAGGGCAACGTAAAATAAATGGACTTTAAGACGGACATTTCAATATTTTGCTGTTCGTAATTTATTCTAAGGTACTTCTGAAAACTCAAATTTACTTTTTAAAACCACAGAAAACACAAAGTTCACAGAGAGGAAATTTTAAAAAATTAAAAAATTAAAAAATTATTTTAGATCAAAAGTCAATGATAATATTAGGGAATTTCTAAAAACATTGTTTTTAAAAAATTCACATCCTTAAAAATAAGGACTTGTAAATATTTTTCGTCTAAAAAGTAGTTTTTTAGAAGTTGCCATTAAATAACGTTTTGATTCCACCAATTAAAAATTTCTCTGCGTTCTTTGTGTCCTCGGTGGTTAATAAAAAAAATAGTTATTAGAAGTTCCCTCTATTGATTCCCCTCTTACATTTTTTGTTATTCATGTTAAAATGCTTCGAATGTTTTTGCCTTAGGTAATTGATTTAGATATTGATGATGCTTTAGATATTGATTAACTGTTCAGCACAGTTCAATAAAATCAGTTCAATAAAATTGAGACATTATTTTCAACTGTTGTGTTATAACTTATTTGTAGTAAGTTCAATTATTTGCGATAAGTTCAAGTTTTTTTGGCAGACAATTAAGAAAATGGACCGGTAGCTCAGTTGGTTAGAGCGGGGGACTCATAATCCCTAGGTCGTGGGTTCAAGTCCTACCCGGTCTA
>JAISNF010000646.1 GCA_031276415.1 Planctomycetaceae bacterium | reverse complement strand
GGAGTAATACGGATGTTATGTTCCATAAAACATTATTGTTGTTAAGCGGCAATCGTCTGGCAATTCGTATCGTCCAGGAACTACGGGACAAAACAAGAATTTTTGTATATCGTAACAGTTTAGAGCCCAAAAATCTGGAAATGATTTTAAATGACCACAATCGTATTGTCTCCGCGTTGGAAGCCCAAAATGCCGATCTTGCTTGTGAAGAAATGAGAAAACATCTTCGTCGTGGCTGTAGTATCGCACTCGCAAGTTATGATCGTAAACGTCTTTTATCTGCAACAACGCAATAATCCAAAATATCGTAATACCGTCAAAATAACCATAGTCGTAACAAAAACAATTTTAGTCGCAAATTTTCATAAACGGTTACGCCAGATTTTGAACAGACAACGGAAGAAAATAATCAACGATGTTTATAAGATGTGGCTAAAAAATCGTGTTCAATTCGTTTATAGTTTGAGAGAATTACTTGCTTCATGATTATTTGTGTGAACAATTGTAAAATTATTCATGTATTTTATGTGGGGGCTGGTGGTTTTCGTGTTTTCTTTTTGCTAGAATAAGAGGAGAGTTGATTTGTGGGATTATGTTGAATAATTCCGTTTTCCTCCTGCGCTAATAATCCTGTACTAATAATAAGGAGTAATAATTTCGCACAATATTCCAACCCAACCGATAAGACAAGTAAACGTCTTCAAATTGTTTTATTGTCAACAGGGGCATTTTCTGTTCCTTCGATGCAGGCAATTTACGATTCTGGTGAATTTGATATTCAGTGTCTTGTAACCAACCCGATTCGTTACGACAAATTAAACCGACCGATTATCACTCCAGCCCGTCGATTTGCTGAAGAGCATCATATTGCCGTTTCAGAAAAAGAAGATGTTCATTCTCTTGAATTTTTTGATTTTCTCTATTTAATGCGACCGGACATTCTGTTTGTCTGTGATTTCGGGCAGATTCTTTCAAAACGTGTTTTGAGCGGTTCACTTTTGGGCGGTATCAACCTGCATGGTTCTTTGTTACCGAAATATCGCGGAGCAGCACCGGTTCATCGGGCAATTATGAACGGCGAAGTGTTCAGCGGAATCAGTATCATTCACATGACTCCGCAAATTGACGCCGGACCTGTTATCGCACAAAGTCCGCCGATTCCGATTCATCCTTTTGAAACTGCGGAGGAACTCGAAGAACGTCTCGCTCATTTCGGTGCCGAACTCGTTTTGAAAACGCTACGAAAAATGGCAAAAAATGAACCGGTTCGGATTATTGAACAGTTTCATGAACTTGCGTCCAAAGCTCCGCGTCTGAAAAAAGAAGATGGTCTGGTTAATTGGTCAAATTCTTCGCGAGTTATTTTTAATCATTATCGTGCGATGACGGTTTGGCCTAAAACGTACACTGATTGGACTCGCAAAGACGGAACGAAATTACGATTGATTTTGGGGGCAATTTTTCCGTTGGATGATTCCTTTCGGGAATTGTTTTACGAAAATTACAGTGATTCGATTTTTGTGAAGCCGATGTTGATTGACGCCAAAATGGATAATTTAGCCGTACTCCGTGCCCGCTTAAAAGATAAAAATAAAGACGAAGATAAAGGAAAGGACAATTTACGAAACATTTCAGAGCATTCACACTTTTCCCATCAACATCTTAAACGTCCTAGTTGGTGGAAACCGGGAACAGTAATTCGAGCCGATGGTCGGGATTTAATTATTGCTGCGGGTGAGGGAGTTGTACAAATTTTGAAAATTCAACCGGCGGGCAAAAAAATGATGGATGTCCGTGATTTTCTCTTAGGCTATCCCATCAAATCCGGCGACCAACTCGAATAAAATATAAATTGTTGTTATCGGCTGGTTGTTAATTTCGATAAACTTTTATAAATAAAATCTACAAACGCTTATTATTTAATGACTTATAGAGTAAGTTAGGTCTTTGAAAAAACAGATCGGAAAATAGTTACGTCTGTCGTCTAAAATAATGATTTCTGTTGAAATTTTATCTATTTTTATACACGAATCTGTGAACGCTAGAAAAAATTGGAGAGGGGATTGACTTTTTTTAAAACTTGGTCACAATATACAGTAAGATCAATCAAGAGCACTCAAAATTAAAAATTTTGAGTAGCTGTATATTGGCTATGGTTTACAGGGACTTTTGTTCGGATATACTTTTTTTTTGTAACTTATAATAACTACTTTGTAAAATTCTTGAAATTCAAGTATGAAACAGGGATTTACAACATTTACTCGATTGTTTAAGAATTAGATCAATATTTTTTAAGAACAACCAAAGAAAATAGACCAAACTATTTTCAAAATATTTTAATTTTCAATAAGAGTTTTTTAGGATAATAATTACTAAAAAACAAGGAATTTTTGTGGAAAATTTTATGTTTATATCAAACGAAAAAGGAAATGGAAATATTATATTCAACGCTTCTACATTGAATATAACAATCGTTAGTGCAGGTACAACAGATCATTCGTTTACAACACAAATTAATAATGGTGTATGCGAAGGCGATTTTGCTGCTTTGCAAAATAAACCAACTAAGATCGATAGTACAATACATAATATTGAACAACAAAATAAGACCGAGAAATATTGCAACAACAAAAAACAAGGCATTGTTACAAAGATAATTACATGTTTTATCGAGTTAGGAAAAAAATTTGGTAACCGTTCATGAATATTGGGTCATTTTTAGGTTCTATAACCCGTTATGTTATAAAGAGTTATGAGAATATTTATGAAATTAGGAAAATACAACAAAAGCAATTGATCTTTTGTATGTTATTTGTCTATTTTATTTTTACCACAGAGAACAAATGTCCGCAGATTTCGCAGATAATCGCAGATTGTTTTTAAAAATCATCTGCGTCTATCAGCGAAATCTGCGGACAGTTTTTTAATATCTGCGATAATCTGCGTCATCTGCGGACGATTGTTTTTTGTTGCGTATTTTGTGGTTAAGAAAATAGGTGTTACGGTTTTATTTCATTAAGCGATGCCGGAAACGTTTTTTTGTGTACGGAAATATTGGATTCCGAAATACCGCTTTCCGAAGAATTTTTTTCTGAATGTTCCGCTGTCGCTGAATCCGAATAGTTTCGGTTTTCCAAATTCTTAATCTTTTTAAGCCGGTCAATATGACGCCCGTTGTCAAAAGGTGTTGCCAACCATTTTTCAACAATGACAAGACTCGACCGCTCACCAAGCAAATCACCCGCAAGACATAAAATGTTCGCATCGTTGTGCCGCCGACTCAGTTCCGCCGCAACTTCGTTATGGCAAGGTGCCGCACGAACTCCTGGAAATTTATTGGCAACAACACACATTCCAATTCCTGTACCACAAATCAAAATCCCACGATCATAAAACCCTGACCCAACCTCAAAAGCAACCCGCGCCGCAATATCAGGATAATCAATAAAACCCGAACTATGCTCGTTAATTACGAAAATTTCGTATTGTTGAAATAAATGATGTTTGAGAATCCAATCCTGAATCCTCCTACCACGATGATCACTGCCAAGAATAATTTTCATCGAATCCATCCTCATTTTAGTCTTTTCGTCAGACATTATTCCACAGTATTTTGCGTTAAAATAAAACTGTTGTTATTTATAGCAGATTGTCAACGTTTTGGCAATACCTCAAAAAAAAATTCCTTCTGTTTTACAAGCCGTTGTTACAAAATTGGAAATAAATGATCACTCCGCGTAGTTTGCACGGAAAAAACATTCACGTCTCCAAATTTCATACTATTCTTGAGAACAGAAGGCAAAAGTAAAATAGTTTGCAAATTTTGTGCCGATTGAAAACTTAATTTCAATTAAAAATGATCGGTTTCCTTAGGAAACTCTCGCGGAATATTTACCGCTTTGTTCCTTTTTTGGTTCCATCCAGCCGAATGTCAAGTCCGTCCAAATAATTTGAAGCGTCACTTGACAAAAATAAAATTGCGTCAGCAACTTCTTCCGGTGTTCCCCAACGTTCCCGAAGAGAATCTTCTGCCCCGCGTTTTAGATAATCGTTTGAAGTTTTTTCTCCCCAACGAGTTTTAATCCAACCAAGTGACAGGCAACAAACACGAACTTCAGGAGCCAACGTTTCCGCCAACGAACGACTAAATCCGTGAATTGCCCCCTTCGCAGAGCCGTAAAGTTGAGCGGTTTCGCCCTTCCAACCGTAATGAACGCCGTTCCAGCCTAAGAAAAAAAGAGTTCCTTTTTTCTGCTTTTTCATCAGAGAACCAACCAACTTCGACATCTGAAGTGTTGCAAAAACATCCACTTGGAAGAGTAATTGCATTTTTTTTTCAAACGGCAAAACAGAAAGCGAAGAGTCCATCAAATCAACCCCCGCACCATTAACCCAAATGTCAACCTTCTTTGTTTTTTCAAAAACTGACCGGACAAAAGATTCTGGGGCTGTTGGTGAATAGAAATCCGCCGCAAAACATTCGCATTTTTTTCCCTGTTGTTGAAATTCCTGCTGTAAATGTTTAATAATCTCATAGTTTTTGTTGGCGTGAAGCAAAACTTCGGCTCCTGTCTGGGCAAATTTACGCGCTGTTGCCAACCCAATACCGCCCGATGCTCCTGTTATTACCACTGTTTTGTCATGAAATTGATATTCAACTTGTTTTGCCGACATAAAATAAATCTCCTCATAATCCTCATAAAAGTTCCGTAATATTTAGAAGTTTCGTACATTATCACAGTCATTATACCGTGAAATTTTCATACCGTGAAATTTTCAAAAAAAATTGTCCGCAGAGGAGGCTGATAATCGCAGATATAAAAAATTATCTGCGGTCATCTGCGTAATCTGCGGACGAAAACTCATTATTTCTCTTGTAACGTATAAACTTTTTCCTCAAGTTGTTTGATTTGCACCTCACATTGTGATGGATTGTAAACTTCAGAATTGAACATAATACGAAGATTGTAACAATTAACTAAAAATATTAAAAGACCAATTTTAAAACTGACAATTACAAATTCTTCTATTATCGATACAAGTTCTTTCGTTAACTGAAAAATTCTTTTAACAGACATGATTTTTTCCTTATTTTAAGGGTTGCAGAATACATAACAATAAATAAACGTAAAACCGGAAATTGGGAACTCCGATTGAAAACTCCGAATAAGTACGTAATTGGGCACATACTTTCAGCGCAAATATTCATGAAAATATTGCAACAAATTTTCTGATAGAAATTCCGTCAGGAATCAATTAAGAGCAAACACCAAATGGCGGCGCACGGCATGAAGGAATTCCGTAAACGGTTTGAACATTTAGAGTTACATTTTTTACGGGAATTTCCGAAATATTGTTGGCAGTTTCCGGCAAAAAAACAGTCAACACAAACAACGGAACCGTAACATGAAGTATTCGGCAGAACTCACATTCTTCGCAAACCTCAGCAGATAAACAAACCAAAGACAATGAACAACAACATTCCGAAACGTGTTCGGATTGATGGTTACAGTTGTGATGGTGAACATGCCAAACCGGATTGAGAACCAGAGCAAAAACATAGAACCACAACGCCCCAAAAACCACAATTCGTTGCAATGTCTTGCGAAAAATTTTTCTCACGGTACAAACTCCTGCACAAGGAAATTTAAATCATGACGAAGTTTAATCGAAAAGACTTTTATTGTCAACATAATTTTGATCAACAATTATCCGTTTCAAATAATCACAAGATAAGAGAATCAAAAATAATCTTCACCTTGTCATAAATCGGCAATACGATAAAATATGTTCTCCTTTGTATTAAATTGCTTGTATTAAATTGTTTTTTTCTCAGATTGTGATAACATATTTCAGCCGGTCACACAATTGATGTTTATTTTATTATTGGCGACCTCATGATTTTCATTCGTAAACAAATTAAATCGGTTATCTGCAAAAAAACCACTGAATAATTACGTTTTTCGTGCGTAATAAAATTATGTCAACTTATGATAAAATGAATTTCAAGATTCCTGAAGAAAGTTATGACTATAGAGAGTGTTCTGATTATGTTATAAATTCAATGGAAAATATTATCCACGATGCTATAGAACGTCAAATAAATAAAATTATTATCAATACGAATCTAAAATTAGGTTTACCAATGGAAAACATTAATAAAATTGCCGGACCTTTTATCGAAGCGTGGGCATTTGAAATTTTTTCACAGACATTTGAAGATTCCAATAATAGATATTTGTTAATAAATGTTGAGACTCGGAAACGTCTTGATAAAGCCGATATAATTTTACAGTTCAAAAAGAAACGAAAACATGAATTCGGAATCACGGCAGAAGTTGATGTAAAAGCGACGTCCGAAGATATTCCACAAAGCGGTAAATCTCCTAATATTACATCTTATGCACGAATCAGAACCGCTTATCTTGAAGACCCTGATTATTTGTTTGTTATTCTCTCACTGAAATATCGTGTTTATAGTTGCAAAAATCAGAATACGCAATTGATGGATGGAATAATGGAAGTTGTCGGGTACAAAGTTTATGATTTGAAGTATTTATCTTCCGGCGATATTAGTTACAATCCAGCACTCGGCACAGGGCAAATTCAGATTAAAGATATTCATTATGTAACAATGGAATATCGTGACGTCTGGACGTTTTGTCAATTACTTGATAGAAAATATTTGGCGTCCGGCAAGCGTACTTTGGATGATTGGATTAAACTTGCAAAACAGAATAAGTGGATAAAATTTGATGAGTGAGATTGAGATTATTTGCGGTAATTCTCTTTTTGAGATGCGGAAAATGTCGGACGAATCGGTTGATTTAGTTATTGCCGATCCGCCTTATAATTTGGGCAAGGAATACGGGAATTTGTCGGATTGTCAATGTTTTACGGAGTATCTTGATTTTATGCGGCAATGGTTAAACGAATGCAAACGTATTTTACGCAAGGACGGCACGATTTATGTTTTTGTTGGTTTCCGCATGATTTCTTATGTTTATCAGATACTTGAACGTGAATTAAAGATGAATTTCGTCAACTGGATTTGTTGGCATTACACGCAAGGTATCGGCAAAACTAAGGGTTTTTCGCCGCGTCATGATGATATATTGATGTTTACGCGGTCGCATAATTATTATTTTAATCTTGACGCGGTGCGGATTCCGCAAAAATATTATCGTTCTATTAACAATATGCGTGGGGCAAATCCTGGCGATGTTTGGGAATTTTCACACGTGCATTATTGTAATGGAAATAGACAACAACATCCTACGCAAAAACCTGAAGGATTAATAGAACGAATGATTTTAGCCTCTTCCGATTGCGGCGGCGTTGTTTTAGATCCGTTTGCCGGAAGCGGAACAACGCCGCGAGTTTGTCAACAAACAAACCGGAATTGCATCGGAATTGAAATCAATCCCCAATACGTCAAAATAATAAAACAACGATTAAAAAATCCTTTTATCGGATTTGACAGTATTGATCCTAGAATGGAAAGAGTTCCGAGTGATCTCAATGATCCGCAATTACGGAAAGAATATCTTGAGAATCATGTCGATTGGTTTTTGGGCAATCATCAAAATCAAGAACCGAAATTTTGGTCGGATGTTGCGCAAAAATATAATTTACCGGTCGCTAAACGAGCGAAATTAAACAAAAAAACAATGCAAACGTTGTTGAAAATTGACGAATAAAATAAAACAGAAAAAAACATAAACATCAATTGGGGTTTTAATTTTTTTCGTTTATTTTATTATTTTTGGGCGGTTTGTATTTTTCCGATTAAACATTAATGATATCCTATTGCGTCGGTTCTTGACGTATTGAAAACTGATATGCGTTTTTTTTTCTCTGCCGGAGAACCAAGCGGCGATACTCATGCGGCGGCACTTATTGAAAAGATTCGGGAACTTGTTCCTGATGCGGAATTTATTGGTTTCGGCGGTACGCAAATGCGTCAGGCAGGTTGTCAATTACTCTTCGAAATGACCACGTTGGCATTCATGGGAATTATACAGGTTATTGCAAACTATTTTTTGTTCCGAAATATTCTCAACGATGCCAAAAAATATTTTCGGAAACATCATATTGATGCCGTAATTCTTGTTGATTACCCTGGATTCAATTGGCATGTTGCACGCGCTGCAAAAGAAAATGGTATTCCTGTTTTCTATTTTATGCCGCCGCAATTATGGAGTTGGGCATCATGGCGTGTTCGTAAAATGAAAAAATGGGTTGATTGGATTCTTTGTCCATTGCCGTTTGAAGAACGTTGGTTCAAACAACATGGTTGCCAAACTGCGTATATTGGGCATCCTTTCTTTGAAGAAATTCGGAACAAAATTTCTGATCCAATCTTTTTAGAAAAATTTTATGCTCAATACGGCAATGCTCCTATTCTGACGCTTCTCCCCGGTTCGCGAAATAAAGAAGTGATCATGAATCTTGACGATATGTTGCTTACGGTGGAATATGTTCGTTCTGTTGTTCCGAAAATCCGACCGGTTTTTTCACCGGTCAATACGTCACACGCAGAATATATTCAAAAACGAATGAATGAATTGGAAATTTCTATTCCGATTTTTGTTGGTCATACGCCGGAATTGATTCGTGCGGCTGATTGTTGTTTAGCGGTTTCCGGTTCTGTGTCTCTGGAACTTCTCGCTTGTAATAAACCGACCGTTATTTATTATCGTGTCGGAATGTTACCGTTTTTGATTCAACGGTTCTTTCGCCGGACGCGTTATATTACGCTGGTCAATTTACTTGGCATTGATCGGCAACCATCGACTAAAAATATTAAACGCACTAAAACAATTAAGTCAACAAATCTTTCTCCAATCTTTTATGATGATTCTCTGCGTTTCATTCCATCCGAACCGAGTTTGGTAGATCGTGATCGAATGTTTTTTCCAGAGTTTTTGACTGCAACAGATCGTTCGAAAGATGCCGCCGCATACCTTATTCATTGGTTTTCAAAACCCGCACACATGGCAATGCAAAAACGTTGTCTTGCGGTATTGTTTCGGAATGTCGATCAAATTGATTCGCCATTAGAACAAGCCGCACAAACAATACTCAATAAATTAAAAGTAATTATTCGGTAACATTGG
>JAISNF010000645.1 GCA_031276415.1 Planctomycetaceae bacterium | reverse complement strand
TTTTAAAAATAATCGGCGGACTTGTTTCTTTTCTCTGTGGTTAATAAAATAAATTTGTTGTTTTTAGAAGTTTCCATAACACAAAAAAACTAAAATTAAAAACGATGTTGACTCAAAATCAAATTGACGGAGTTATTGCGTTTCATGGACATCATTGTCCCGGACTGACTTTCGGAATGAGAATCGGCGATTGGGTTCTCAATGAATTTGGACACGCAACAGATGAAGAAATTGTTGCTGTTGTCGAAACAGATAATTGTTCGGTTGACGCAATTCAATATCTTGTTGGTTGTACTTTTGGCAAAGGTAATCTTGTTTTTCTTGATTACGGTAAAAACGCTTATTCATTTTTCCGCCGTAGCGATGATAAAAGTTGCCGGTTGATAATGCGTGGCGGTTTGTTGCAGGATTTGCGGGAACAGCAGGAAAAACTCAATGCAAACGACATCGCCGGACGTAAACAAATTCACCAACAAATGATTGACCGGATTCTGCAAGCGGATTTTGAAAAGATTTTTTCAATTTCCCATGCTCAAATTCCCATGCCGGAAACAGCCCGAATTCACCCAAGCCAACGTTGCGATTGTTGCGGCGAACTCGTTATGGCAACACGTCTTTTGAATGATCCGGTATTGACCGGCGGAAAAAATCTTTGCATTCCATGCCGTAATATTCATCACAAAGAAATCTGAACTGTCAATTTGGCAGGTGTATTGTTTCTTTTGAAAAAGTTGAAGTTATTGATTTTATTGGAGTTATGGCAAATTATTTTTTTGGCATAAAACTTGCAAAGGTTGTTGGGTAAAATTGTATGTACTGCCAGAGTGGAGGAAAATAAAATGGGAATGGAATTGTCCGTTTGCCCGAATTTCTCCGCCCCCTGTTATCTGATCCCTTCAAACTAAGGAGTTACAGAACGTGTCCAAGAAAATGTCATTTGATGACGCCGCCAGGCAACCATTGGCTGTCGGTGTCTCTAAATTAGCTCGGGCTGTTAAATGTACGTTGGGACCGCGAGGTCGAAATGCTGTTCTCGATAAAGGTTGGGGCGCACCAAAAGTTACAAAGGACGGCGTGACGGTTGCAGAAGATATCACGCTGAATGATCCTGAAGAAAATATGGGTGCCCAAATCGTTAAAGAAGCCGCATCGAAAACAAATACAATCGCCGGTGACGGAACCACCACCGCAACCGTTCTTGCCGAAGCGATTTACCTCGAAGGTCTCAAAATGGTTGCCGCCGGGGCTGACCCAATGGCTCTTTCACGCGGAATCGGCAAAGGTGCCGCCGCTGTTTGCGAGGCTGTTTCAAAACTCGCAACCCCAGTCAGTGAAAAGAATAAAAAAGAAATCGAACAAGTCGCCGCTATCGCCGGAAATAACGATCCCGCCATCGGTAAAATTTTAGCCGAAGCATTCGTCAAAGTCGGTAAAGACGGCGTTATTACCGTTGAAGAAGGTAAACAATCCGAAACTTACGTCGAAGTAGTCGAAGGAATGCAGTTTGATCGCGGTTTTCTTTCCCCACATTTCGTAACCAATCCCGAAGAACAAATCGTCGAACTCGAAGATGCCCTCGTTTTGGTACACGAAGAAAAAATTTCAAACGCCAAACAACTCATTCCGTTGCTCGAAGCAGTTTCAAAACAGAGTAAACCACTTCTCATTATCGCCGAAGATATTGAAGGTGAAGCTCTTGCCACGCTTGTTGTCAACAAACTTCGCGGTCTCTTAAATGTTTGTGCGGTGAAGGCTCCCGGTTATGGCGACCGGCGAAAAGCAATGTTGGGCGATATTGCTATTTTGACCGCCGCTACCGCAGTTTATAAAGATCTCGGCGTCCAACTTGATGCGGTAAAATTAACCGATCTCGGACGTTGCAAAAAAATTACGATAACTTCGGAAAATACCACGATGGTCGGCGGAGCGGGAAAAAAAGTTGAAATCGAAGGACGTGTTGCGGCAATTAAACGCGAAATCGAAACAACAACCAGTTCTTACGACAAAGAAAAGTTACAGGAACGGCTCGCCAAACTTGCCGGAGGTGTTGCTCAAATCAATGTCGGAGCCGCCACCGAAACCGAACTTAAAGAACGTAAATATTTGTACGAAGATGCCCGCGCTGCGACAAAAGCCGCTCTCGAAGAAGGAATTGTTCCCGGAGGCGGTGTTGCGTTGCTCCGTAGCGAAAAGGCTCTCGAAAAAATTGAAGCAGTCGGCGATGAAAAGTTCGGCGTCCAGATTATTAAGAAAATTCTCGATGCTCCAGTACGTGGTATTGCGGAAAATGCGGGAATTGACGGAGCGGTTGTCGTCAACCGGATTCGTCAAATGAAAGGCAAAAATGATGGTTATGACGCCGATAAAAATGTTTACGGCGACTTGTTCGAAGCCGGAATTGTTGATCCGGCAAAAGTCGTTAAAACGGCGTTGACCAATGCTGCCAGTGTTGCCGGTTTGCTTTTGACTACTTCCTGTACTATCACCGATATTCCCAAAGACGAACCCGCCACTCCGCCTGGCGCAGGAATGGATGGAATGGGCGGCGGTATGGGCATGGGTGGAATGGGCGGCATGGGAGGTATGGGCGGCGGCATGGGATTTTAGAAGATTTTAATGCCTAAACCTAAACCTTAAATACCAATTATCTAAATAACTGAAAATTGATACCTGAAAATTAAAATGTTGTTTATAAGAAAATCTAAAATCTAAACAATTATTGCTGATTTTCACGTTCAATGATCAATTTAACAAACAACCAATATATTTCGAAAGGAATTAAACATGAGTAAAAAAATTAACCTAAAACCATTGGATGATCGAATTGTCGTTCAACCCGTAGAGGCAGAAGAAAAAACTGCCGGCGGTCTCTTCCTTCCAGATACCGCCAAAGAAAAACCACAACGCGGAACCGTTATTGCGGTTGGACCCGGTAAATTACTGGATTCCGGTGAACGGGCTGTGTTGAGTGTTGCCATCGGTGACGAAGTTATTTACGGTAAATATTCCGGCAGTGACATCGAAATTGATGGACAAGAAATTAAAATATTGCGTGAATCCGATGTTCTCGCTAAAGTTGTTAAGTAGTAACGGATTTATGGTGAATAGTAAATAGTATCAAATTTCAGTCTCCGTTTGTAAAACTATTTGCTATTCGCTGTTTTCTGTTATTACCAACTGTTTACCTATTAAATCAACAATAATCATTCACTATTAACAGATATTATGGCAAAACAACTTATTTTCAGTGATGACGCCCGAAAGAAAATTCTGGACGGTGTTAATAAATTGGCAGATGCCGTTGCCGTAACAATGGGACCAACAGGTCGTAATGTTATTTTGAACAAATCTTACGGCGGTCCGACGGTTACCAAAGACGGCGTTAGTGTCAGTAAAGAAATTGAATTGGAAGACCCATTTGAAAATATGGGCGCAAAACTTGTTAATGAAGTTGCGTCAAAAACTTCCGATTTGGCAGGAGATGGTACAACAACAGCAACAGTTCTTGCTCGTGCCATCTACAAAGAAGGTCTTAAAAATATTGCCGCCGGAGCCAATCCGACAGCATTGCGTCGCGGTATTGACAAAGCAGTGGACGCTGCTGTTGATCAACTCGCCGCACTGACAAAAGCAGTAACAACAAAACAGGAAATCGCTAACGTCGGAGCCATCTCCGCCAATAACGATACCGAAATCGGCAACCTCCTCGCCGAAGCAATGGAAGCCGTCGGAAACGACGGCGTTATTACGGTTGAGGAAGGAAAAACTGCCGAAACAACTTACGAAGTCGTTGAAGGAATGCAATTCGATAAAGGTTATATCTCGCCGTATTTTATTAACGATACGTCAAAGATGAATTGTGTTCTGGAAAATGCCCTGATTTTATTGCACGAAAAAAAGATCAGCAATGTTCGGGAATTGATTCCGTTACTTGAAAAGGTTTCGCAATCAATGAAGCCGCTTTTGATTATTGCGGAAGATGTTGATAATGAAGCAATGACGATGCTTGTTGTCAACAAATTGCGGGGGATTCTCAATGTAGCCGCTGTCAAAGCACCTGGTTTTGGTGATCGCCGCAAGGCAATGTTACAAGATATTGCGGTCTTAACCGGCGGAGTGGTGATCAGCGAAGATCTCGGAATTAAACTCGAAAATGTTACGCTGGAACAACTTGGTAAAGCGCAACAAATTACTGTTGATAAAGATGCAACAGTTATTGTCAAAGGCGGCGGCAAGAAAGAGGAACTGAAATCGCGGATTGATTTGTTGAAAAAACAAATTGAAACAACGGAAAGCGATTATGATCGTGAAAAATTTCAGGAACGTCTTGCGAAACTGAGTGGCGGTGTTGCGGTTATTCAGGTTGGTGCCAGCACGGAAGCCGAGATGAAACAGAAAAAAGCCCGGATTGAAGACGCATTGCACGCAACCCGTGCTGCGGCTCAGGAAGGTATTTTACCCGGCGGCGGTGTTGCTTTGCTCCGTTGTAAGGAAGCGGTTGAAAAAGTACGCAATACGGTAAAAGGTGATGAAAAAGTCGGTGTTGATATTGTGTTGCGAATTTTGGCAAAACCAATGATTCAGATCGCTGAAAATTGTGGTCTTGATGGTTCGGTTATTGCCGATGAAGTGTTACAAAAACCGACGAATACAGGTTACGACGCCAATGCCGGTAAATATGTTGACATGTTCAAGGCGGGAATTATCGATCCGCTCAAAGTGGTTCGTACCGCATTGACCAATGCCGCAAGTATTTCCGGGTTGATGTTGACAACCGAAACTCTTGTTACCGATTACAAAAAAGAAGACAAAAACGATATCTACGGTGCGGTCGTTTAACTTCCGCCAAAAAATATCGCGATTTCAACCGCACAACATGAAAATTGTTGTGCGGTATATTTTTCAAATATCAAATTCGAAAATAATAGAATTTTTAAATGTGACCTATTGTAATTATTCGGTAGAACATAACAGTAATACATAAAGTTCCACTGAATAATTACAGTAGTTTATTAAGAAAATAAAACTATCTATAATGTACATTATGAAAGTATAAAAGAAAAATACAATGAAAATGAAAGCATGAAAAATGAAAGAAAAAGAAACTAAAGGTAAAATTACCAAAGATATAATTAATCCAAAAGTAGATGAGGCTTTTCCCGATACTTCAGAAAAAATGCGACAAATAACAGCATACGAGATTTTTGAGAAATGCATTAAAAGAGCCGAAAATTTAATATCTATCCGGTCTTTTACCGAAAATGTTGAACATATTTCAGAACAACATTATTGTGATTGTTACCGTGCTGCAATCGTACTATCAATATCTGCGTTAGATGCATATATTCGCAAAATAGTGATTTCAGAAATCGTAAAAATGATTTCTGATAAAAAACCTTTAAATGAAAAACTTCGTGAATATATTAAAGGATTATTGAATCAAGATAAACTATTAGA
>JAISNF010000620.1 GCA_031276415.1 Planctomycetaceae bacterium | reverse complement strand
AATCGCTTGTTGTTCCCGATCAACCGTTGCGACCCGTAGGTTAGATAACCTTCGGCGAAGGGATCGCCTACCTGATGATTACAAATTCAAAAGGTAGGCAACGTTTCGCCTGGAAACGCTGCCGCCTAATGTTTTTTTTGAACCTTTTTCGTCCGCAGATTACGCAGATAGACGCAGATGATCGCAGATTATTTTTTACTTCCATCTGCGAAAATCTGCGTCCTCTGCGGACTGTTTTTCAAAATTTTAATATTTTGTGAACGGAACAAAACCTTTGGCAGTAATTACGTCTTGTCCTTCTTCCGTCAGATAAAAGTTGCAAAATTTCATCAGCGGCGAACCCGGCTTCGGATAACCATTGGTAAAAAGATACAACGGTCGCGAAAGCGGATAACTCCCGTCCGCAATAGATTCCTTACTCGGCTGTTTATTGTCAAACCGAATAGCCGCCACTCCCTCTTGCAAAAAACCAACCCCAACATAACCAATCGCTCCCGGAGTTGTACTGATTCGAGTAAACATTTGCGGATTCGAGTTTGTGTATTCAACACTGTTTCCCAATTTCGCCTTGCCAACCGCCAATTCGTGAAACACCTCATACGTTCCCGACGACGTGTCACGACTAATCGCAACAACCGGAATATCAGCACCATTCAGTTCTTTCCATGATTTGATTTTACCGGTGTAAATTGCCGTAACTTGCGATTGATTTAATTGGCGTACCGGATTCGAAGGATGAACAATAAAACAAACCCCATCCATACAAATCGTAAACGGAACCGGCATTCGCCCCGCCGCAACCGCCTTCTCATACTCCTCCTTCTTCATAAACCGGCTCATCGCAGCAACTTCACAGCGTCCGTCAATTAACGCCGCCGCCCCATCACCCGACCCCGTTTTTTTGACCGTAAACCGGGCTTCACCGTCCGATTTAATCGCTTCAACAAAGGCATCAACAATCGGACCAACCGTCGTTGAACCCTCAATACGTATCTCCTGCGAAATCCCAATCGAAGATAACACAAGAAATAAACTAATTGTAAATAAATTTTTCATCATCGTTCATTAAAATGGTTAAAGGTTACAAAATGTTAAAAGGTTACAAAATAATTGTTCGTAAATTCACGTAATATTTTAACGGTTAATCAATATTGTTAATAAAATTAACCGGTTATGCTCATATCGTATGCCGGACAATTTCACCGGTTAATAAAAACACGGTGTCCTCCGCAATATTTGTACAAAGATCACCAATTCGCTCCAAAGCACGACCAATCGAAGTAAGCGCATACACAGCATTGACCTGACCATGCAAACGCTCCCCCTCCGCAAAAACCGCTTGAAGAAAATCACGGAACGCTACATCAACAACAGAACGATCATTCCTAATAATCGAAACAGCCAAGTCCACATTCTGATCCGTTGAAAGCAAACGGATCGTTTGTTGAACCGCATCAACCACCGAATCACTCAAAATACGGAACATCGAAAATTGACTCACCGAAATATGATTCTCAATCAAAATCGGCATCATTTTTGCAGAAGAAACACAATTGTCCGCAATACGCTCCAAATCATTGTTGGCTTTGATCGCGAAACAAATTTTACGCAAATCACTCGCCGCAGGTTGGTACAAAGCAAGAAGACGAATACATTCCCGCTCAATCTCAACCTCACGCCGATCAATCGCCTCATCTCCGGCAATAATCGCTTCCGCATCAGATAAATTGTTACTATTGACCGCAAAAAGCATGTCGGCTAATTGTTGCTCAACCGCCAACGCCGCCCGATCCAATTTCAAAAACAAACGCTCTAATCTTTTCGGTAATTCAGACACAATTATAGTTAATAGTTAGTAGTTAATAGTTAATAGTGTTTGCAAGCAAAATTATTTCCGCAACGCCAATAATTTCGTTTGCGGTATTCTTTGCTCTCCGCTATTTCTTTAACCAAATCTTCCGGTAATGTAAGCCTCCGTTTGAGGATTGGAAGGATTGGTAAAAATAGTATTTGTATCATTATACTCTATCAGTTCGCCAAGACAAAAAAAAGCAGTACGATCACTAATTCTTGCGGCTTGCTGCATATTATGAGTTACGATAACGACGGTGTATTGTTCTTTAAGCGCAACAATAAGTTCTTCAATTTTTCCCGTAGCAATCGGATCCAACGCACTGCACGGCTCATCCATAAGTAATACGCTTGGTTGTGTCGCCAGAGCACGGGCAATACAAAGCCGTTGCTGCTGACCGCCGGAAAGTGCCAAAGCCGATTTTGAAAGAATATCTTTCACCTCGTCCCACAACGCCGCACTCTTCAGGCAATGTTCCACAATCTCGTTAAGTTTTGTATGATTCCTAATTCCCTGCAACCGCGGACCATAAACAATATTATCGAAAATACTCTTCGGAAACGGATTAGGACGTTGAAACACCATTCCGACATGACGCCGCAATTGAACAAGATCAGTTCGTTTATCGTACACCTCCTTTCCGTCAACAGTCAACCGCCCTTCAATCCGCGTGTTCGGAATCAAATCGTTCATCCGGTTAATACTCCGCAAAAATGAACTCTTGCCGCAACCACTCGGTCCAATAATTGCCGTTACACCGCTTGTTTCAATGTCCATCGAAACACGGTTCACGGCAAGTTTGTTACCGTAATAGAGCGAAAAATTTTCGGATTGAATCATCAACATCGTTTAACCTCTCGTTTTACGTAACTGTCAATTTTATTAACCACAGAGGACACAGAGTTCACAGAGGAGGAAAATAAAATTGACCATAGATTACATAAAATTTCACAGATTATTTTTGAAAATACGAAACAACAAAATAGACAACCTTTTGGTTTTGTTTGTTTTGTATTCCCCAAAAATAAACTTAAAAACATATTAATAAAACTAATAAAAGGATACGTGAACAATTATCTACTATTACAAATTTCTTGTTTTGTGTGTGTTGAATGGTTCAAAAAAATTCTCTCTGTGGTTAAAAAGAAAAGAGACAGTTACCGTTTAACCTCGTAATTGTGCAGTAATTCGTGCGCGTAACATCATTGCCGTCATATTCAATAATAAAACAAAAAGGACAAGCGTGGCAACCAAACCGAATTGGTTGTACGGAACCAACTCGGCAAGCCGGTCTCCAACCGCCATGTCGTAAGCAGCGTAAGATAACACCGGTGTCGGTTGAAACAAAATATTGGAACCGGTAACAAATCCGCCGGACGCCACCGCACATGTAAACAACAACGGTGCCGTTTCACCGGCAGCACGGCTGATGCCAAGAATTGTTCCGGTCAAAATCCCCGGCAATGCCGCCGGAAGAGTTACGGAAATAAAAACGTGTACCGGATCGGCTCCCAAACCAGTAGCGGCTTCGCGATAAGTTTGCGGAACAGAACGAATGGCTTCTTCGGCAGTACGAATAACCACCGGCAAAATCAGTAACGCTAAAGTCATGGTTCCGGCAAGAAGACAAGGTTTTCCCGTAATAAATTCAACAATAACCGCAAGCCCAAAAAGACCAAACACAATACTCGGAACTCCCGCCAATGTACTAATACAAAGCCGTAACAACCGCGTGATCCGATTATCTTTCGCCGCTTCCACTAAATACGCCGCCGTCAACACTCCCAACGGTAACGCTAATAAAATCGAAAACAACGAAATTAAGGCAGTTCCCAAAAGTTCCGGCGCAATTCCGCCCATGTAATGTCCCGCAGTTGACGGGTCAAAAAAATAATGTACGTAAAAAGTTAAATGCGGTTGGAGCATTTCATCCAAATTTTGTTCAAGATAATTGAACAGCGTTTGAATTTCATCGGCAATTGATGTGCCTGCGAAAAACAATGTCCGGTCAACGGTTATTTTTTGACTCGGTAATGTATTTCCGTCAATACCTGATTGCGGTTTCCAAACGGTTGCCCAACGAAGTTGTTTCAAAAATTTTTGAGCCGTTGTCCAATGAGCCGGACCATAACGAACTTCCGGCGGTAAATGTTCCGATCCTTCGCGATTTTCCGGTCCGAGAATACAACCGGTTCCCTCAACTCCGGTGATAAGTGTACGAATTTGACGGAACGCCGTTGAATAAGTAATGTCCGGGTTTATTGTTACCGGCTGATTACGAAGCGATAAATCGGCGTTTTTCGCAATCTGATAATATTCATCGGCTAACAGAAAAATCGGTTCCGTTTTATCCGTACAAAGTTTTTCAAGTTTTTCAAACTGCGTTTGTAATTCTGTTGCGGAATTAGCATGACACAAATTTTGAAACGTGCGGTTTAATCGCCGGTTTTTTGTTTCACGTCCCAGACTACGTTCCAGATTACCGGCTTCGGCAATCCAATCGTCCGGCGCAAGCCACGAAAGATTTTTTAGTTGCCGATAAACAGTTTGGCGTACTTCGGCACATTTACGAAACTCCTCCTGAATCGTCCGGCGATCACCACGCTGAAACCGTTCCCAAAGAAAAAGACGATGTTCAACCGTTCCCTGAAACACAACCGCCTCCATTCCCGCCCTGAAAATCGGAACAAGAATAATTCCCAACGTAAAAAATAAAACGGAAATAGAAAAATAAGAAAGAACCGTAAATCCCTTGTCAAAAACCAAACGACTGTATTTTCCGGTAAAAAAACTAAAATGAAACGGAATACCCGGAAATTTTCCGGTACGTAAATTTTTAGGATTTTTGTTCCGGTTAGTGATCCGTTCCGTCAACAGATTCATTGCAAATGTAAAAACAAGCAAAATCAAACCGACAGTAAACAATGCGCTTCGGTGTAACGAATCCGCCGGAGTTTCGCCAATATCGCCGGCAATAGTTGCGGTCATTGTTCGGACTGCATCGCCAAGACCGCTAATAACCTGATCAACACGATACCACGCCGTCGGCATATTGGCAGCGTTTCCGGCTGCCATCCAAACAACCATCGTCTCACCAACGGCTCGCATTGTCCCAAGAATAATCGCCGCAGCAATACCACTCCATGATGCCGGTAACACAACCTGCAAAATTGTTTCAGCACGTGTCGCTCCCAACGAATAAGAGGCTTCACGAAGTTCACGACCAATACCGGAAATAGCGTCTTCGGCAACACTGACAATCGTAGGAACCGCCATAACCGCAAGAATCATTGCGGCATTCAACGCGTTGGTGCCGGATGTAAAACCGAAAAATTCCTGAAGCCAAGGCGCAACAATTTTAATTGCAAAAAATCCAAATGCCACCGAAGGAATTGCCGCAAGAAGTTCAATAACCGGTTTGAACAATTGCCGAACAGAAAACGGAACAAGATCGCTAAGAACCACCGCCGAAAGAATCCCGACCGGAACCGCAAAAAACATCGCAATTACCGTAACCACCGACGAACCGTAAAATAAACTAAGCATTCCAAACACCGGCGGCTCGGCATTGGGAAACCATTGATGCGAAGTAAACGTTTCAATAAGACGGTTGATTCCGCCCGAAGTTAAAAACGGCAAACTCCGCCAAAAAATAAAAACAAAAAGAGCAACAACAGCAAACAAAACAAAATTTGCCGTCCTTATAAAAAATTGAAATGCAATAAATTTCCGAATCGCTTTCATTAAAAATTCAAAATGTGTAAATCAGTATTAACCAAAATTGGTATTATCTGAAAATTATTATTGAGATCATTTCGTTGAATTATACCATTGAATTATTAAGAAATTATTAAGATTGTGTTAAGATTATATTAATATTTGATTAAGATTGTGTTAAGATTTCGCCTAAAACTTCCGCTAAAGTCAACCTTTTCGACAAAACGCCGCCACAACGGTTGATCAAGAATTACAACAGGGTCAACAGTCGGCGAGTACGCCGACCAACCTTTGTGAATAATTACGGGAATTTTAGGTTAGCGTTTCCAGAGTAAGCCTAGCGAGGCGGTGTGCGAATTGGAATTTTTGCCAAGAGTTGTGTTGTAATCAAGGAAAAATAATGTGGTTTTTATTTGGTTAAGACTAATGTTGCCGCCAAAACCAAGATCAAATAAATTACTCCCAAGATTCACACTGTCCGTGCGGAAAACAACGTTTGCCGGATATTGGAAATGATGATTACTGTTCGCCGTGTTTTCTCCGGTTATTTTCAAACCGTACATAAAACGCCCAGTCAACTCAATACGCCGGAATACATAATCAGCCGTAATTCCAAGACGAAAAAAGGTTCGCATCAACGAAGTTTTGTCATACGTGAGAATTCCCCCTGCAAATCCGTTTTCCGTAAAACCATCTTGCGTTAGGCGTTCCAAATCAAAACCCAGAAGCGGTTTCACAAGAAAACTCTCCGAAATATCAACCGGTCGAACAAAATAAAACGCCATCGAAATCGAATCGCCGTCAGTTTTGCCGGAAACCCGAAACGGCTCATAAGGAATAATCTGAACATTTCTGTCCATTGCGTAACTCTGCAACCCGTAACCAATATAACCGCGAACCTGAAGATTACGCTCAAAAAGATTCATGCCGCCATAAAAACCAATTTGAAAATCACCCAAATTGACTTTATCCAAAGATTGCTCGTACCGACCGGCAGAATAACCCAACGAAATCCCCCAAAGCGATTCCCGTAACGGCACCGGTAACGATACGCCCGCAAAAAAACCGCCGCGATTACCATTGCCGCCCGAAGCGTTTCCGTCCGCATTCAATTTTGTGTAATTATAATAAATGTCCGCCCAAAAATCATGAGAAATTCTTTGCTTGGGTAAATATCGTTTCAATGAAGATTGTTTCGGCAAGTATTGTTGCGGTAATTGCCAATTTGGTTTTTTGAAGAATTTTTGTCCGCGTAATGTTTGGTGATTGTAATCCGAATTTGCCGGATTGGGTTCTGTTTGGTTTAAGCCTGTCCGGTTTGTCCGGTTGTTTTCCAAAACCAACGGCAAACGATGAAATCCAATGTTTTCCATCGGAATACGCCAGGGCGATGAAAACGCAAAAAGTAGAGCGTTTTCGCGGGTTGCCCCTGAAAGATTGTCCAAATTATGTTGATATTCGCTGTCGTTTCTACTGCGTAACAACGCATTGAAAACTGCTTGTTGCGCCTCATTGAAATTACCGTCATTGAGCAGACGATCAATCAATTCGCCAAGAACTTTTTGGTTGGAAGAATTAACGTAATCAATAAGATCGGCAGATTTGATAATTTCAACTAATAATCCGTTTTCCTCATCGCGACCGGTTTGATTAAGTTTGAAAAACAAAGATTCCGCCATCGTCAATTCCGCAAATTCAGAATCCGCCGAACCCTGAATAATCCTGAATGTTTTCGTTCTGCCGCTGTAATTGGAACCGTCAACAATTTCAAGTAAAACGCCTTCTTCCATTGTTACCTTGCCGTCCGTAACAATTAAACCGGTTCCTTTGGAATTAATACTCAACTCAATAACCGATCCTGCTTTTAATAAAATAGGATGATCGCCGAAATCAATTGCTCCGCTGTTATCGAGTTTTACTTTGGAATCTTTTTGGAAAGTCGCATTGGTGTCGTAATTTCCCGCTCCGGCAAGAGAACTACCGGCTCCGAAAATAAGAGAACCAACCTTAATTCCGCCGGAAGAATTTTTGTTGATCACTTCCACGCCGGTCAGATTCAATGTTTTCCCTTCGGCAAGAAGAGAGGAATTAGCACTGATTTCAATGTAAGGATTATCGCCGATAAATGTTAATCCGCCGTTGCTATAACCGCTGCTTGAAAGGTCTAAGGTCGCCGAAGACACTAACTTGAGAGCGTTGATTTCCAAAAGACCCTTGCCGGTATTTTGAAATTGAACGGTCGTCAATTGAAGCAAACCGTCAGCGGATGTGGACAAAGTTCCCGAATTTCTGATCAGTTGTTGTTTTGCCCCCCCGCTTGCGTCCACGCCGGAAAGATGAACATTGTCGGCAATAATTTTTGAACCGCCCGAAAATTCAGAAGTATCACCTAACGCAATCGACAGTGTTGAATCGTTTGTTAAATCATTATTGTCGGCGGTTCTCAATATTGCTCCGTCTTGAAGTTCCAGCCCTCCCAAAAACAAACCGTTGTAGTAATAATAACCGTAAAAGGTCATGTTCGAATAACTATCGCCCTTTAATTGGAGAACAGCACCGGATTCGACGGTTGTTTTTCCGGCAGTCTGAATTCCGTAGTCCGCCGTAACAAGCGATTGTTTGCCGTTTTCAGGAATTGATTCGGGAGTTAATACGGTAAAATCTCCGTAAATCGTAAGATTTTCGGCAATCGTGGTGTGATTTTGAACTCGTAATTCTTTGGCGAAAATTTGCGATTGCCTAATAAGGTTGTTCGTTCCGTCAACCGGTTCTCCGCCGCCTAAAAGTGTAATCGTTCCAAAAACAGGGGAATTGTTGTCGGTTAAGTTGTTGTCTGATTTGCTGCTTATTGTTGAGCCGGTTTCGCCGATATAATTGCCCGACACGGTGAAATTTTCGGAAACATTGAACGACGTACCGGAACCTTCAACCACCAACGATTTCAAGATCAGTTCTTTTCCGGTTTCCGCAATGATGTTCACAGAACCATTCGCAACCAATTCGTCAACATCCAATCTTGCGCCACCGCTTAAATCAAGAGAACTTGCCAAAAAATTACCGTCTTCATCTTTATTTTTGGAAGCGTTGAAAAGCAGAATATCGGTTTTGATTTTGGCGTTGGAATTGCCGGAAAATGTTGACGCTCCGTCTAAGATGATTTTGGGTGCGGCAATAACCTGACCGTTAATAGAAGAACCCTCCTGAAAACAAATCGTTTGTCCGGCATTGATTTTTCCAAGACTCTCAATCTTGACAACACCAAGATTCAACCCCTCAATCCCTGCACCGTAAGATTCAAGATTGACAACACCGGCAGCAATATTGAGTTCGCCGGTGCCGGTAATGTTAAGCGTTCCTTTATTCCCGAACTTTTCGGAATCGCCAAGTGTTTGAGAATCGGTAATCGAATGAGTGTTTCCTACGCCAATTTCCAAATCGGCAACAGCAACATTGGAAACAACCGAACCAAAACAAAAATACAAAATAAAACAAACGTAAAAAAAGAATCGTTTTATCATCTTCTTCCTCTTTATTATACTTTGGGCGGGCGAACTTTGGGCAGGGTTAAACCGGCGAATACGCCGACACAATGTTTACGGAAAAACATTGCCAGCCTTTTGAGTTCCAACATTACCATAAGTCATAAAATTTCACATCATTACTCTTAATTTCTTTCCAAAGGATAAGAAAAAACCGGAATCGGTTCAAGAGTAATTTTAGGGAACTTCTAAAAAACACAAATATATTTTTATTAACCACAGAGAACACAGAGGACACAGAGAAGAAAAATTTTAAAAAATGTATGTAATATTTCAGCGGAATTTTTGCTTCTCAATCTTAACCCCGCTAGAGGGTGATGTGCATAACCGTAGGTGAATTAATAGTTGAGAGTGTATAGTTGATAGTGAATAGTGCCGCAAGCGGAATTATTACCAAAATGTTTGTAATTCCGCATTGCGAAACTCTCCACTTTCCACTCTCAACTATCAA
>JAISNF010000450.1 GCA_031276415.1 Planctomycetaceae bacterium | reverse complement strand
AGCCCCGCACGGGGCGAGATTATCAGCCCGAACAACCATAATCTCGCCCCATGCGGGGCTTTGTTTGGTTTTATCCGGTTTATCCGTAGGTTGCGCTTCGCTACACCTACGGTTATGCACATCTCACCCCTGGCGGGGTTAAGATTGAAAAATCGTCAACCGTTGTAGAGACGCAATACATTGCCTCTCTACGATTTAAACCTATTACCGTGAATGATTACAATATTATATTTGTTGTTTTTAGAAGTTCCCATGATTTTGTTATGAATTTGTTATGATTTCGCTTATTCGTCCTCAGCGTCCGGTTATTTCTTGGTGGAAACGATTGGGAACATTTTGTTATCGTTTTTGGGATGATTTACGTTCCCAATGTTCCCGAGATCCGTTGGAGCAATGCCGTTGGATTCGTTTTGCTTCTTCGTTAAAAAATGTTTCGGACAATCCCAAAGACCAACTCTCACGTGCTGGTGAAGAAGAAGCCGTGTTGTTGCTTCGTGAAAAGGGTTATGTTATTTTGCAACAAAATATTCGGATACCGGAGGGCGAATTGGATATTGTGGCTCGTCATGGTTCTGTTCTTGTGTTTCTGGAAGTCAAAACGCGGCGTAAACAAAAATTCGGAGAACCGGCAGAAACCGTGAACGAAGCAAAACGTCAACGCCAAATCATTATTGCTCAACAATTTATGTCTATTTGTCATATTACGAATATTCCATATCGGTTTGACATTATATCTATTTTTTGGGATTCCGACGCTCCGCCCAATATCCAACACCTCGAAAACGCCTTTTCAGTCAATAGCGAAAAACGATAACTTATAATGAGGCAACTTTTCTAAAAACCACGAATTTATTTTCAAAATCACAAAGAACATAGAAAAAACTTGTCCGCAGATAACGCAGATAGACGCAGATGAATTTTAAAATTATCCGCAATAATCAGCGTAATCTGCGGACGGTTTTTTCTGTGAACTCTGCGTTCTCTGTGGTTAATAAAGTTGCCATAAGGCTTAAATGTTAAGGCTTAAAATGTGATTCCTCCTTGTTCAATCGTTGTTGAAAACACAAAATAACAAAATAATTTCTTGTCGCATTTTCAAAGTGTTTTGGCAAAAAATGAAGTATTGTAGTTTTGAGCGGCAATAGTATAATAACAAAATCTTGATAAGGAGATTTTGCCGTATCTCGTATTTTTTGTCATATTGTAATGGCAAACGAATTACGGCGATTTCAGAAAACTTACAAAATAAGGAACATGACGATGAAAAATTTATTGGAAAATTTACTGAAATGTGTTGCCGGTGTTTTCGCAATCTTCTTTGCGAAAAGCAAAATGTTAAACCTGGCAGGCTGGGCAAAACAGGGGGGGGGGGGCTGTCTGGAATAAGAATAGAGAAACAAACCGTAAATATTGTTCACACTCTAAACTCTTTTCCCAAAACCTCTTACAACGTTTCCGCTCTTCACCATTCGGCTTTACATTAGTCGAACTTCTTGTGGTGATTGCGATTATCGGCGTGTTAATCGCTCTGCTGTTGCCAGCCGTACAAGCAGCCCGCGAAGCTGCAAGACGAATGCAATGTACGAATCATCTCAAACAAATTGGGATTGCACTACACAATTACCACGATACACACCAAGCATTTCCGCCTTGCCGATTAGGTCCCCCACAAGACCCTGGTTATACTAGTTCTACATCAGGGCTTGGTTTATTTGGACATCTTGTGGCATTACTTCCTTATGTCGAACAGGAACCACGATACAGTGCTATCGTCAATACGACTCCGCCCTGGTATAATTTTGCGGCGTTTGCTGCTCCGGCTGGTAATTTTACCGGTTCGATTCCTTACTATGCTTGTCCTTCCGATCCGGAAGCCGCTAAACCCAGCCATTCCGGAAGGCGTGTTCGAAACAGTTATCACGGAAGTTTGGGCGATACGACCTACTACGCGAGAGCTGCCGACAAAAACATACGTGGATTCTTTCCCGGAGGTAGGGACGCCGTAGCTAGTGGCATAGTTTATTACATGTCGTCAAATAGTTTTGCCTCAATGACTGATGGTACCTCAAACATCATTGCTTATTCCGAATCCATTGTTGGAACCGTTGCACAAAATAACGAAAAAGTAAAAGGTAGTTTTGCTTATGTTGATAACACTTTTAGGACACCAACTTACTGTCTTGGAAGAATTGATACGAATGACCGTACAATGTACAAACCTGGTGCTGCATCCCATACTTATGTTCGAGGTTGGTGTTTTGCTGATGGTTGTAATATTGGTTCCATGTTCCAAACGATTATGCCGCCCAACACGGCAACTTGTGAGTTTTCGAATACGAGCCGAACATCCTCGCGGGGTTATTGGACTGCAACAAGTAATCATCCGGGCGGAGTAAACACCCTTCGTGCTGATGGTTCTGTTCATTTTGTTTCGGATACGATTAATTGCGGAAACCAGAATTATAGTGGAAGTTCCGCCTCAACAGAACCTTCCGGTAACAGTCCTTTTGGTGTTTGGGGAGCATTAGGAAGTATTGGCGGAGGCGAATCAACAACCCCATAAACAACAATATTTACCGAACGAAAGGAGATTATTCAAATGAATACTAAAAATGTTATACAATATATTTTATTGTTGTGTTGTTTCCTTTTAATGGGTTGTTCAAATTCCGAGCGTCCATCGGATTTCCCTGCGTTGGTTCCGTTTTCGGTCACTGTTCTGAATAATGATAAACCGGAACAAAATGTTTCTATCACCTTCACTTCGACAATCGCCCAAGCATTTTCGCCTAGCGGTAGTACGGATAGTTCGGGAAAAGCCGTAATTTACACATTGCAAGGAAATTACATGCAAAAAGGGATTCCGTTGGGGGATTATATTGTCATCTTCGATAAACCTCCCAAAGTGGAAGGAACAAAAACTCCTGAAGAACTCGCTAATATGGAAGTAGCAGAATTAGAAGCCTATACGGAAGACCTAGTAGCAAAGGAAGCAAAACTTCCTCGAATTGTTCCGCCAATATTAACTTCACCCGATACTTCCCCCGTTAAAATTTCAATTGGCGAGTCGGTTAAAGAGTTAAGTATTGATCTTGCGGAATATAAAGGCAAGTAATTTTTATGATTTATGAGAACTTCTAAAAACCACAAATTCGTTTTTATTAACCACAGAGAACACGGAGTTCACAGAGAGGAAAAATAAAATTGTCCGTAGATTGTCGCAGATGATTTTAAAATATAAAATAACGAAAATATGAAATAAAAATAAAGTTAAAGTTAAAAATTTTGTAACCGTTCACTGAAATTTAGCGGATGTTTTTTTTATGTGGAATTATTTTTAACAAATTGTAACTATTTAGTAGTATGTTTAATGATTATTTTGTTTTTTGATGTATAGTCGCCCAATATTCGCCCTGATAAGGGCGTAACTTTCATAACCGCAGGTCTGCGACCTG
>JAISNF010000441.1 GCA_031276415.1 Planctomycetaceae bacterium | reverse complement strand
AATAAAAACGGTAATCTTTATCTTCAGTTCAATTTGTCCGACAAAACCGGCATGATCAGCGGTCGTCTTTGGAATGTAACTGATGATGTGTTTTACCAATTCGATAACGGCGATTACGTATTTGCGGAAGGAATAACGCAACGTTTTCAGGGAACATTGCAATTTATTGCCCGAAAACTAACGAAAATCGATACGAAATCGAAACCGATTGATGAAACGGAATTTGTCCGGTTCAATTCTGTTGACGTAACTAAAAAAAGAGCCAGACTTATTGAATTGCTTTATACGATTACTGATCCTGATTTACGTAATCTTACGGATTGTATTTTGATTGACGATGAGTTAATGGAACGGTTTTGTAAGGCTCCGGCGGGAGTCAAGTTACATCATGCTTATCCGGGCGGTTTATTGGAACATTCCGTACAAATGATGGAAGTGGTGGAACAGATTGCGGTTCTTTATCCGTCGCTCAATCGTGATTTTCTTTTGGTCGGAGCGTTTTTGCACGATATTGGGAAGACGGTGGAATTATCGTTTAGCAGCGAAATGTTTTACTCGGATCAAGGGCAAATGCTTGGACATCCGTTGCTTGGCATTGAGATTTTGAACGAAAAAATAAAAGAAGCGGAAAAAAACAGTGGCGAGCAGTTCAATGAGGAAACGATGATACTTCTGAAACATCTGCTTTTATCGCATCATGGAACTTACGAAAATCAAAGTGCCAAATTGCCGATGACTTTGGAAGCGATGGCTCTTCACTTTATTGATTCGCTTGATTCGAAACTTGCCGAATTTCGTAAATATATGCTCGAAGACCCAAATCTCGGAGGAAATTGGACAAATTACATACCCGGCATCGAACGAAAATTGTACAAAGGAAAAACGTAACCGTTTTGCCGTGTCGTGGATTTTTGGGAGGATGACAACGACACCTAGAAAGGCGGGTAAAAAATGAAACGAATACCGATTGCCAAATTAACTCGCAGACAAACAAAAGGGTGATTATTGACTAAATATTATTTGTAACCGTTCACGGAAATTTAGCAGATGTTTTTAATTCGGAATTTGAAATTATTTTTAACAAATTGTAACTATTCAGTTGAATTTTTATTTTGATTTTTTTTTGCAACCTCATTTTAACCTAATTTTTCTTTACAAAACAACCTCCGTAGCAAAAAATCATAAAAAATCCGACCTCATTACCTCATTAAAAAATAATCATAATGAGGTAATGAGGTTTGTATTTGGTGGCATTCATTGCTACTGAGGTTTTTTTTGGTGAATCGTTTTGTTAGGAAAAATTAGGTTGAAATGAGGTTATCGAAAATGAATACGAAACCATTGAGGCAATTCTACGGAATAGTTATCAATTCAGCCGTGAACGGTTACTATTATGTTATGTTTAATCAATCCAGCGGCGTTGATACAGGAACCATTCCGTAACACAAAGAAGCAACGCAATTATTGTTAGCCAAAACCAAATTGGCTGTGCGGTTTGGAACAATATGTAGTTCGTGTAGTTCGATGTTTGAGTGTGTTGCTGAGCGTAAAAGGTTTCCGGCGCAAGCCGTAAATTACTTTCGGAAATATTGGACAGATTACACGCAATACGAATTTGTTCGGTTACTTCGCCCAAAATTGTCCAGACGCCGCATTCCGGCAACATTCCAAGCGATACCGTATCGGATTTTACCGGAAATTGTTGCGAAAAACCCGATGGCGAAATTAGCGTAATTTGTTTGTCCGTTGTCTTCAATTCCAGACGAACCGGTTCATCGGTTGAATACGTTTTTTCCAGTTCACCGCCGCCGCCGCGAAATTGTAACAACGCCTGCGAAACCAAAATCGGAAACGCCGTGCGAAGTGCTAAATCACTCCGCGTTAAATCCGCAGTCAATACCAATATATTGTCGCAATAAGCATAAATCGGAAAAGTCTCCGGTGTTTCCGCTAGAATTTCCGTGTTGCGATTTAGAAACGTTAATTTTCGCGATCCCGTTATCATTAAATTTGTTAAGTGTACAAATTTCAAAAACGGCGACGCAGAATCTTCACCGGCAATCATCGGAACTTCAATCTCTTCACCAACTTCAAACAAATCACAACTGTTACGAGGATCAAGAATCAAGACTTTTCCAGCCGGAATTGTTGCCGGAACCGTTTGATGTAACACCAAAATCCCGCCGTCAGGAACCCGATCCGGTATCGCCGATAAAAAATGTAACTCAACATTGGGCTGCGATTGTAACACCTTGCGAAGAAAAAAGTTTTCCGTGCCAAAAACGTAAACATGTTGCGTTGACAACTCCGGCAAAAACGCAACAACAATATTGTCGGTTGGAAAAACATCAACAAAATTTTCGGCTGGTTTTGCTGTCGGCTTCACCGTTGGTTTCGCTGTCTGTTTTGCGGCGGGTTTCGCGGCAAGTTTCAATGTTGCCTGAAGTAAACCGCCTTTCGCTCCAATATTGGCAGCAATTTTTGTTTGCGGCTGGTTCGGTTCCAACTTACAGGAAATCACGTCAACAAGTTTGTTTTCAAGTTTCAATTCCAGTTCGGCGTCAACAGATTCCGTACCAAAATTGACCATCTCAATAAGAACTTCATAGCCAACCGTGTCCCCGAAAGAACGGCGCGGCTGGAATTTTGTTACGCCGATATTGTCCGCTGGAGAACCAACCGGAAAAAATTTAATGTTCGGTTTTTCCGTCAGATCGGCTAAATCCGTAACACAACCATCGGTGTAAATCCAAATCAGCGAGTCTTCCTCCGAATCAATTAATTGTTCCGCTAATTCTGCTGCAGCGGTCAATTTTGTTGCGTAATCTGTCGGTTTGATCAATTCAATACTTCGCCGCAATGTTCCGGCGTGATCGGTAAAACCAACAATAATTTGCGGTGTTCCTCCGGCGGTGATTATTGCCGTTTGCCGGGCAATAGTATTTGTTGCTAAAAGACGATTCAATTGGTTTTTCACCAAATCAAGACGGCTTGTCCCGCGTGAATCTGTTACGGCATTCATTCCGGCGGAATTATCAACAATAATCACACATCGCGCCGGAGTTTTTTGCGAAACAAAAACAGGATTCAAAACGGAACCAATCAGTAAAAACAGAAACAGTAAACTCAATATCAACGAAATAAGATGACGCAACCGCCGCCAAAAAGAACGTGAACGCCGTTCCTCAAAAACCTGTTGCCAAAAAATCACTGTTGAAACCGGCACCTGACGAAGCCGAATCTTGAGAATATAAAACAGAATAATCGGAACCGCCAAAAATAGGAGATACCACGCTACCGGATTGGTAAAAGTCATTCAAGTACAGTTTTGTTCTATAAATCTATGTTTGGTTACATAACGTCTAAATTCCGTCAAATTCCGTGTAAAAATAAACCATTAGATATTATCATTTCATTCCAATTTATAATATCACTTTTTCCTGCAATGTCTATCCTAACCTTCTACGGAAAAATTTTAATAACCGCCTTTTTATTTAACACAGATTATTTAACCATAGAGGACACAGAGAGGAAATTTTTAATTGGAATCGAAACGTTATTTAATATTATCATTGAATTTTGATCTAAAACAATTTTTTAAAATCTCTTTTCTGTGTTCTTTGTGTTCTCTGTGGTCAATAAAAATATGTGGTTAATAAAAATAAATTATGTTTTTTAGATGTTCCCATTTGTAAAATGCAGGAATTTTTTTCTGGATTTTGGCTACTTGTTTTTTGAGCGAACTATTTTTACAATGAGAGAAATTGTTTTAATTTTGTTTCGATAGTTTTTAATTTTCGATAGTTTTAATAGTTTTAATTGTTTCTTTTTTTTACGATGAATGAGTTACGATTTCGTATTTCGCCGGGAGTTATTCCTGAGCCGCTTCTGAAAAAATCATATTTTGCCACTTGGGGGCGAGTTCCGCGTCCGACAGAGATTGTTTTGAACGGAAACGAAATGACTGTTTGTACTTCGGTAAAAGGCAGCGGAACGGTTCATGTTCCTTGGCTGCACACTCAAATTGGTCTTTCGATGGAGTCAACAGAATCGTTAATCAATCAGGAGCGTCCCTTTTTTTTGGTGAAAGAACTTGGTCGCGGTTCGTTGGGGCGGTTGCTTCGTAAACAGTTTGATTGGCAAATGCTTGGTTTTCGGATGCCTTCGGAACTGAAAACACGAACAATTACCGCCTCTCGCCGTTTTTCTCAGGCAGTTGTTACAGATGATGCCAATCCCGAAGTCGAACAGGAATTGATTGCACTTTTGGAGGAATTTGAACAAATTGCTTTGGAATGTACACATTTATTCACCGAACAATCACTTGCGTGGCGTACTCGTGCGAATGAAAAATTGCCGGTTTTGTTGGGGATTGGCTTGAACAATCATCCTATTGAATCGCTGTACGAATTTGATCTTTACGCCAAATTTTTGCAAGAAGCGTTTCATGCGGTAATTCCAATGCCGCCGTGGCGTGTTCTGGAACCGGAACCCGGACGTTTTTGCTGGGAACAATTGGAAAAACGAATCAGTAATTCTTTACGGTTTGGTTTTGACGTTATTATGGGACCGCTTCTTTGTTTTGATATTTCAGCGTTTCCTATTTGGCTTACTCCGCATTTGCGGAAAGAAGGAATTTTCGAAAGTCACGCAACCCGTTTTGTCAACGCAATAATCGAGCGTTATGGTTCAACCGCCCAAGCCTGGATTTTGGCAAGCCGTTTCAACTCCTATATTATTCCCGAAATTTCACAATCGCGAGCCGTCTCTCTTGTACGAATACTCGCCCAACAAATGAGACTTCGCGGAATCGAAACTCCCATTTTGGTTGGAATCGATCAGCCTTGGGGAGAATACGCTCTTGCCCATATTCCCGAATATGACCAAATTCAAATCGCCGAATCATTGATGAATTGCCATGAAATTGATTCTTTTCTTATGGAAATAAATTTTGGTTTCAATAGCCGTTCCACATTGCCCCGCGATCCGATGGCTGTTAGCAATATGATTGATCAATGGAGTTTTCTCGGCAAAAAAGTTTACGTTACAATGTCCGTGCCGAGCGGTGCCGGTTCGGACACAACAGACATTGATCAGTCAATTCCGCCCGAATATCAATGGTCGGAAGGACTTCAACAATTCTGGACGGAAATTCTGTTGAGAACAATTCTCGGAAAAAGAATGGTTCAAGGTATTTTCTGGACACTGCTTCAGGATACCTACGAAAATCAGGAAGATACAAAATCTCTTGATATGGATTCGGTTCCGTTCACCGGACTAATCGATTCACAACGTGTTCTAAAACTTGCCTTCAAACATTTTGTCTCGTTGCGAAAATCAATCCTTAAATGATTTGGAGTTTGCGGTTTGTGATGCAACTCCTAATTTCACAATCTTTTTTATTCGCTAAATTTTATTCAATTATAATTTTTTACCAAATTCGTCTTGGAGGCTGCACGGTTGTAATTTATGGGTTACACTCTTTTAGTAAAATCTTTATCTATTCAGTAGTATTGGGCAATTGGCACGCAACAAAGGTAAATTTTAGCCCTACAATCGTCTATTGTTGTTCTACAATTTGCCCAATGCTATTGAATAATTACAAAATTTTATAAAAATGATCTGGACTTATTTGCTGA
>JAISNF010000500.1 GCA_031276415.1 Planctomycetaceae bacterium | reverse complement strand
CTTCGCTACACCTACGGTTATGCACATCACACCCCTGGCGGGGTTAAGATTGAAATTTAAAAATTTCCTCTGTGTCCTCATGGTTAATAAAAATAAATTTGTGGTTTTTAGAAGTTCCCTTAAATAATTTTTTAAAATTTCTTTTCTGTGTTCTCTGTGGTTAAATAATTTGTGCTTAAATAAATGGGCGGTTATTAGAAGTTACCAAGAGTAGTTAAAATATGCCAATATCAGAAAACGGTGTTTCGGTTATTATTCCGGTTTATAATCGTGAAAAATATCTTGAAGAGTGCATCAAGTCGGTAACAACTCAAGAGTGTGATTTTCCTGTTGAGATTATAATTGCCGATGACGGATCGACGGATAAGAGTAAAGAGGTTGCTCTTTCGTTTGGCGATTCTGTTATTTGGCTTGACAAGCCTGTAGATTGTCAAACGCAAGGTTGCGGTTCGACGCGGAATCGGGGAATCGAAGCGGCGGCGTATTCGATGATTGCTTTTCTTGACAGCGACGACTATTTTCTGCCCGGTCATTTGCAACGTTGCTATAATTATTTGCGTAACAATCCCGATATTTCTATGGTAATCGATCAACTTTACAGTCAGGAAGGAAATAATAACAAAAATAAATGGCTTCGTATTTATCCTGAAAAAGACGAAGTTCAATTCAAAACGATTTTTCTGGATTGTTACATTCCGTCGAATCTTGTGGTGTTACGTAAATCGTTATTTGATAAAGTCGGTGGTTTGTATGATGTGGAAGCGATTTTATCGGAAGACTATGATTTATGGCTTCGTGCTTTTGAACAAGGTGAACGGATGATGATTATCGAAGGCGGTGGTGCGGTGGTACGAGAACACGGCGGACGTTCTATCAGGTCAATACGGAAAACATACGAATCCGCCGAGTTCACAATGAATAAAGCAATCAAACGTTATCCTTATCCGGCAGATTGGATTCGGAAGCGGAAGGCGGTTTTTCAATTTCGTTATGCTCAATGCGATTTTGCGGACAAAAAATTTTTCTCAGCGTTTCGCCGGTTATTGTACGCCCTTTTGTTAGATCCGGTCAGAGCAATTAAACTCGCATTAAACAGCGTTATAAAATTAAAAAGAAATAATCAAGATAACTTCTAATAACCGCTTTTTATTCAACCACAGATTATTCAACCACAGAGAACACAGAGGACGCAGAGAAGAAGATTTTTAAATAATTTTAGATCAAAAGCCAATGATGATATTAAATAACGTTTCGATTCCAATTAAAAATTTCCCCTGTAAACTCTGTGTTCTCTGTGGTTAATAAAAAGTTGGTAACTCATAACCTTTTCGTTGTTCCCGTGCAAGGAAACTTTGTGATTGGGCATCGCCGGTTACGAACTTCTGGATTTTAGTACAACAACATCTTCCAGTGCAACAGTCAAAATCAATGTGTCGGTTTGTGTTTCGTATTTTTTGTTGTCAAGAGGATTTGTCCAGTGTTTCGGTAAATCGGTATCGAAATGAAGTGTTACGGTTTGCGGTTCAGACGAATCATTGAACACCGTCAACATTGGATTTTCGTTGCCGAATCGTTCCACGAAAACATGATCGTTTGACGAAATAACTTTCGTAACCGGTTGCCAACCGGATTCCGCAACTTCCTTACATATCGGAATATATTTTTTGAACAATGGTCGATCACGCTCATATAATTCGGGACGTGTATAATAATGTCCATCATTTACAGAGGCATTGAATCCCGGAAACATTCCAAAAGCAAGCGACCGTTTCATAAATTTTTCCGTCATTTCATAAGTCCATGTTGATACACTATAACTACTCATCAGAAAACAGAATGGTTTGGGACCGCACAATGCCCGGCGATAAAACAATCCCTCCATTGACATCGGTGACCATTTTTTGTTTAAATTCCAATTTATTTCTAGTCCGGAAACATCAAGATAGGGAGCGAGCCAACACAACGTATCCGCTCCGTTTCCCATAATATATTTGTCGTGAGCGTGCAGATATTCCGATAATGTACGAATATATTCGTAAGCAATAAGCCCACGAAAAATTGCCGGACGATAATCATTACGAGAAAACACAAGCGGTCGGCTCGCCGCTGCAAAATGATTCCGGTCAAAATCCAAAAGAATCGTTGCGTAACTATCGGCAGAATCAACATATTCGCCGTCTAATTCCGCCGTTTCCGCATCGTAAGTGGTAACTCGCGAAAATATGGAATCAACATGTTCATTTCGTGCCGCTTTTTTTGCGGTTTCACTGCCGTAAAGTCCTTCGGCGATTTTTTCATTCCATTTCAAAGCAAAACCGCCGTTAGCAATTTTCGGTAAATCGTTAAAACTCCAAACAATACCGTTACTCCATGACATATTGAGAAAATGATGTCCGAATTGCCCATTAGCATCACGCATTCCTGTAATGAAAAGAGATTTTGCAATGGGGATACCCTTGTCGGCTAATTTTTGTACATGTTCCAGTGCCGCTTCATAAGTTCGCGGCGTTTCGTTTGATAATGGCATCCACCAGGTCATCGGTTCGGTGTAACGGAATGTCAGGATATTGTGAGCATCATCCCAAGCGGTTTCATCGTTTCCCTCTTTGACGGCAAAACCAAAATCTTCAAATTGCGGAACTTTGCTAATGGCAGCAAACGGCATCCAAATTCCTTGTTTTTCGATTCTGTTGCGAAAAAATTCAGGGAACAGGCGTTGGTAAGCATCCAGCGCACCGCGAAAACCATATTCCGGCGTGAAACCGAATTGTACAAAACGCAATATTGTTTCCGGTGATTCTTTCGTCAACGCCAAATCAATCGCAACAAATAATTCATTCGTTGCTTCGTTGTAACCTGTACGAAAAAACGCAGGATACGCAAGATCAATACCAACCGCACAACCAATTTCTTGACCTTTTTTTTGACCAATAATTGCACTAAACGGATATTGTGATAATCGTCCATTTGCGCCGATGTGATTTATTCCATACGCTGAAACGGGATTGAGATGTTCACGCGTGTGATTTTCCGAAGTTGGAATATTTTTTCGTATCCGGCAAAATTGAATATGTTCTAAATCATTGAGAAAACGCGAAAAAACCAATGTTAAACAGCGGTTTTCCTTTGTTTCATTTGTCAATGTGATTTGAGTTGATTTATCATTGGATTCGATTTTTGAACGGATTCCGAATGGTTTTTTGTCCAATAATACAAAATCCGAATTACCGGCAACATCTCTAATTTGAAACGATATTGTTTCAGGTTGCGTTTTACCGGTAACTGATTTTCGGACGGGTATGCCGTCGAACAAAACGGTTTCACTATCAATTTTTTGAGTCGATAATTTCATATCGCGGAAATATGCTTTACCGGTTCTATTTTTAAACAATATATAAAAGGTCAACGATTTAACAGGTTTTTCCGGTATGAGGAACATTTGTCTTTGTTCCCAATCGTGGGTTCCTGCGGAGAAAAGAATACTTTGTGTCGATAGTGGCACTCCATCGGTATAAAATTGTGATGTTGCATCATTGTAAGTGAGTTCAAGATAAATACAGTAATCGTGATTAAGACTTTGCGAACTACCGACGTTTTCCGCTTTACTCCATGCTTCGGCGTAAATCGGCAATGGTTGCTCTTGATTAAGAATAACACGACATAAAACACCGCGTTTGACGGTATTATCATTACCGTTATCACAAACGAAAACATCGCCTTGTTTTTCAAAACCTTTTTCGTAAGGTTGAAACTGATCCGGTTGTAACAGATTTTCATTCATCTGCTCAAACCGGACAACTTCTTTAACAACCGTTTGCGCCGAAACAATCGGAAGGCTGATTGTTAATAAAACAAAAATCAGAACTTGAAAAAATTTTTTGTGATTCATGGGAAATAGATTGGTTAAAGGAAACTCCTAAAAAAATGTTTTTTTTCAAAAGCGTTACATTGTAAAATCTTGGTAAATATTCACACAAGGGAACTTCTAAAAATGACAAATTTGTTTTTATTAACCACAGAGAACACTGAGAACGCAAAGGAATTTTTAATTGGAATCAAAACGTTAGTTTTAATTATAATTGACTTTTAATCTAAAAAAAACTGTCCGCAGATTTTCGCAGATGGACACAAATTATTTTTCTGCGTCTATCTACGTCATCTGCGGACAACTTTATTTCTCTAACGCAAATTGGAATTGATTCTTTTTCTTTTCGACGGTTGCGGTTAAACCTGATTTTGCGGGGTCGTTGTATTTTAAGGGAATCAGACTTTCAAAAACCGGAATTTTGTCAGTTCCTCCGGCATTTTTTTCTTCACGAAACGAGGAAGGTTCATCTTTATCCCGTGAAACAGCAACACGGTATTCACCGGCAATCGCTCCGCCATCTTTGGTTCCGCCGCGAAGTGATGTCAAACGGAAAATTCCTTGTTCGTTTGTAATTCCGCTTGCGGCAACACCGGATTCATTGACCGGATGAAACACAACCAAGCATTTTGACAACGGTTGCCCGTTAAACGTAACATTACCTTCGACATATTCTGTTTTTGGTCCATCGTTTTTCGAACAACCAGCCAAACAGAATAATATAAATAAACATACGAGAAATTTTATTTTCATGGTTAGTAAATAATTGTACAAGTTAAAGGTTAAAATTAAAAAAGATAATATTTCGGGAAAATAGGATAAAGGATTCACGGAATAAAAATCCGTAAATCCTGTTTATCCTGCTAAAAGAAACGATTTTTTATTCGATAGATTTGTTTTCACCTCCGCCGGTGGAACCTAAGGCTCCCCAGACTCCCCAAAAAGACGGACCGGCATAACTTGCCGGAAAACCGGATGTAACACCGGAAAGTGTGGACAAATCTGTTAAGATTGATCCCGAATCAATCGAATTGGAGAAAAACCGTACACTGCCATCCGCCATTGAAGCATTCGCTCCGCCGGTGTGGTAACTTGATGCGGTATGAATTACATTTGCTGATTCCATCGCAGTCCACTGTCCCGAAGGACCGCAAGACGGGTAATTCGGCGGTAAAATGGCATGAAATGTTGCAAAATTTCCGACACCATCCA
>JAISNF010000464.1 GCA_031276415.1 Planctomycetaceae bacterium | reverse complement strand
GGATTTTGGATGTTTTTGATTCATTACTGATGGCTGCTCCGGTTGCTTATCTTTTTTGGGCATTCGGATGGGTCAGTCCGGGAAAACATCTATAAAATATTCTTGAAATGTAATTATAGGAACTTCTAAAAACATTGTTTTTAAAAAAATCATATCCTTAAAAATAAGGACTTGTAAATATTTTTCGTCTAAAAAATAACTTTTTAGAAGTTGCCATTAAATAACGTTTTGATTCCACCAATTAAAAATTCCTCTCTGTTCTCTGTGTCCTCTGTGGTTAATAAAAAAAATAGTTTTTAGAAGTTCCCTATTAAAACATTCCGCAAAATTGATGAAATCGGTAAATTTTGCCGATTTATACCAGTGAAGTTTTTTGATACGCCTTCCATAACCGGTTTAATCACAATTAACCCCACAATTCCCCCCATGCAACCTATTCGATTTATTTTGGCAATTCACAATCATCAACCCGTTGGTAATTTTGGACATGTTTTTGAACAGGCTTATCAGGAGAGTTATCTTCCATTTCTTGATGTTTTCGAAGGTTACGGCAAAATCAAGTTGGCATTGCACACAAGCGGTTCATTGACCGAATGGCTGGCAGAAGAACATCCCGAATATCTGGAACGCATCGCCGCTCTCGTCCGTCAACACCGAATCGAAATTATCGGCGGACCGTTTTTTGAACCCATTCTCGCTATGTTGCCGCCACGTGACCGGATTGGTCAAATCGAAATGTTTTCCGATTGGCTGAAAAAACGCGTCGGCGCAGAAGTTGCCGGTCTTTGGATTCCCGAACGCGTTTGGGAACAAAATTATGTCCGTGATCTGGCAGAAGCCGGAATGTATTACACCATTTTAGATGACTCACACCTGAAATTTGCCGGCATTAAAGAATCCGCCTTGACACGTTATTATCTGACCGAAGACAACGGGAAAACAATCAATGTTTTTCCGGGAAGTGAGAAATTGCGGTATTTGATTCCGTTTGGTCAGATTGATGATGTTATTTCCTATCTGGCGGAAATTTCCGAAAAAGACCCGCAGGCAGTTTTAGTTCACGCTGATGACGGGGAAAAGTTCGGTTCTTGGCCTGAGACTTATCGACATGTTTACGAGGATAAATGGTTGCATCGTTTTTTTGACGCATTGTCGGAAAACAGCGATTGGATTATTACCACAACACCTTCCGAAGCAATTAAATCAGTTCCGCCGCTCGGTAAAATTTATATTCCTGACGGCAGTTACCGCGAAATGACGGAGTGGGTTTTGGAACCGGAACAGCAACTCGCTATTGACCAACTCCGAAATGAAATGGAACACGATTCGCGTTGGCTTATTATCAAACAGTTCTTGCACGGCGGTTTCTGGCGGAATTTCAAGATACGTTATCCCGAATCGGACGAGATGTATTGCCGGATGATGAGTGTTAGTTCGCGGCTTCACAACGCAATGGCTCAAGGTTGGGGCGGAGCGGATATTGAATTGGCGCGAGAATCGTTGTACCGCAGCCAATGTAATTGCGGATATTGGCATGGTGCATTTGGCGGGATTTATCTGCCGCATTTACGCAACGCCGTTTATCGGGAACTGATTAAGTCGGACAATTTGATTGATATTGCAACAGAACATTTGGGAACATGGGTTGAATCACAGACGGCAGACTTTAATTTTGACGGTAAAAATGAAGTTCGGCTGACGAATGATCAATTGAATTTGCTGGTAGTTCCTCATCTTGGCGGGATGATGTACGAGTTAGACCTTAAATCGATTGCGCACAATCTTCTTGCGACATTAACCCGAAAACCCGAAGCCTATCACCAAAAGATTGCGCAACGGCATCAATTTGACGGAACCGAAAACTCAAGGATTATTTTTAAGCAGGAAGGTCTTGAGCGGCGGCTTCAATATGATTGGTATCCGCGAAAGAGTCTTATTGATTTATTTTACGATTACGACACTGATTTTGAGTCTATTCGTCAGTCGCGTGTTGGTCAACACGGTAACTTTGTTCAGGCGGAATACGATGCGGTTGTTCGTAAAAAGGCGGGGCGGGTTCAAATTCTTTTGTCGCGTGAAGCCGTTGCATACGGGACGGTTATTCGGATTGACAAGGGAATTACGTTAAGTGAGGGGAGTTCGGTGGTTGAGATTGCGTATCGGCTTAGTAATTTGCCGCAGGATTACCGGATTCATTTTGCGGTGGAAATGAATTTTGCCGGAATGCCGGGCGGTTCGGAAAACCGTTATTTTCACGGTTCCGGCGGTTATAAAAGCCGGCGGTTTGGCAATTTGAGTACGAATCTTGATTTGATAAACGGTAATGAACTTGGTCTTTACGATGATTGGTTGGGGTTGGATGTTCGGTTGAAGACGAGTCGTCCGACGGATTTTTACGCATTCCCAATTGAGACGGTGAGTCAATCGGTGGAGGGTTTTGAGTTGGTTCATCAATCGGTTACGGTGCAACCGCATTGGCGGTTTACACCGGATGCGAGTGGGGTTTGGGCGGTTGAAATGTTCCTTGAATTAGACACTTCCATTGCCCGACAACGCGATAATGACGCCCGCAACTTCTTAAAAGACGCCGCCAAAATACTCGTCGGAGAAATGCAATAATAGTTAATAGTGAATAGTTAGTAGTGAATAGTTTCGCAATGCGGAATTATTGTTGTGCTGGTAGGCAACGTTTCGCCGGAAACGTTGCGTCGGCGTACTCGCCGACAATGAATCAGAGTAATATTTGGCAATTTGTGTTGTTTCCTAATGCCCCGAAAGGGGCATTTCCAATGTAGCCGGCGGTTTTAACCGCCGGAACATTACGTTAGAGGAATTCTAATGCATACGTTAGAGGAGTTCTAACGCATACGTTAGAATTATTCTGCAGCGTAGTGCAGAACGGTTCTGATGAGTTGGCGGGAATTATTCACGTTGCGGTTGTAATTCCGCATTGCGAAACTATTCACTATTAACTATAAACTATTCACTATAAAACTATTCACTAAAACAATTAACCATAAACTATAAAACGTGGACAAGGGAACATTTTTCGGTTGTTTTTTGGGAGCGGGTTTGATTGTTTTTGCCGTTATTTTGGGCGGTTTGGACAATTTATCTTTGTTTTTGAACATTCCCGCATTTCTAATCGTTTTCGGCGGAGCAATTGCGGCGGTAATGGTTGCGTTTCCGCTAAAAACCGTACTCCGATTGCCGTTGTATTTGCGTAAGAGTTTCTTTCACGAAGAACCCCGCCCGCACCAAATAATCGACCAAATCGTTGCCCTCGCCCAAACCGCACGCCGTAACGGTTTGCTGGCTCTCGAATATCATCTTGACGAAATTCAAGATTCATTTCTCACCGAAGGCGTCCGAATGGTTGTCGATGGTTTACCGGCAGAATGCGTTGAAAAAATACTCAAATCAGAAATCAATACCATGAACTCCCGACATAAACAAGGACGCTCGCTGATTGCCCATTCCGGAAAATTCACTCCGGCATTCGGAATGATTGGGACTTTAATCGGATTGGTTTTGATGTTCGCCCACCTCAACCCCGAAACTATCGGAACCGGTATGGCTGTAGCAATTTTAACAACCTTGTACGGAGCCGTCTTTTCCTATCTGCTCTTGCTGCCTGTTGCCGGAAAACTCGCCGTTCTCAACGACTCCGAAAACCAAATGCGCGAAATGATGCTCACCGGAATCCTCGCCATTCAAAACGGTGAACACCCACACGTTATCCGCATGAAACTCCAAACATACCTCTCGCCCGAAGAACGACCCAAAGAAGATTACTTCAATAAATATAACTCCTTCGAAGAAAATAATAAAAATGAAGAAGAAATTATCCCCGAAAGTATGACCCAAAACCAAACGGAAACCGAAGAAAGAATCGCCGCCTAAACTTCGCAACAGTTGATCCGCCGGATCATTACGTTTGTTTTATAATTATCAGGAACAATGGAACAAGATCAAAATTCAGAATCGGACTTGTTTGAATCGGGAATTTCCGAATGGTTTTTAACCTACGGAGATTTAATGTCGTTGCTTTTATGTTTTTTCATCATGCTCTATGCAATGAGCACGTTGCAAGTTCCCAAAATGCAAGCCGCTGTTGAATCTTTTCGCGGCGGAGTAAGCAAATCGGGAATGACTGTTGCCAAAAACCAAAATCTTGAACAACCACAAGAACAACAAGAATCGGAACCGCAAATTCAAGAACCACAAGAACAAGGTTCCCAAACAATATCTGTCCCGCAAGGAAACAAAATCCGGCTGCAAACAACTTATTCCGATGAAAAATCAGTGAAAGGCGGAATTATTCGCTTCGACCTCAACAGCGATGAACTAAATAATGAAGCCAAACAACTCTTGAACCGTTTGATCGAAGAAATCGCCGATTCGCCGTCCAAAATCCTCATCACCGGTCACGCCGAACACAACGAAAAAGGAATTTATCGTGATTCAATGGATTTGTCTTACGGTCGGGCGGTCAATGTCTGGCGTTATCTTGTTTCCAAAGGGATGAGTCAAAATGATTTTCGGATTCATGTTGCCGGTTTTTCGGAACCGGTTGAAACGGCAAAAATAAATTCGCAGTATCCCAATACTTGTGTCGATATTAAAATCATCGCTAATACTTTGCGAAATACCCTGCGAAATACCCTGCGAAACGATCCGCAAAACGTTCAGCAAAACAATCCGCAAAACGATGAGAGAAGAAACTCCAAGAATAACCTAAAATATCTCCTATTTTGAATTTTTCCTCTTTTCTAATAATGATAAAATTGTTAAACTGACTATTCCTGTAGAAGGGAGAAAATTATGGCTAAAGACCTAAAAACAAAACCGGAACCCGAACCAATCACTGTTGCAGAGGAAACTCCGCAACCGCCGAAATCTTACCGGGTCCATCTCCTGCTTGGTCTGGTGATTATTGCGTTGGCTCAGACAACTTTTTTATTCTTCCTGCTCCCTTCACCGGAGAAACTCAAAAGGCAACTCACGGACATACAAATGACAGCCCTAAATCCGGGCGACATTTACCAGACTCAGATAGAAGTTGTTCCTTCAGATATAAAAAGAGAATTGTTGCTCGAAAAACCGCTCGGCGATAAATTCAAAGTCCAAAGCATACGTCCGGGACCGGAACAAATTACGGATGTGTTCACCGTAACAATCATAGTACAGATTTTGAAAAAAGACGAAGCCGCTTATGAAAAACTTTACGGTGAACGCCAAAACGCTATTCGGGATGCGGTTACAGTGGTTTTGCGTGCTACATCGCTTGAAGACCGTAATCAGGTTTCACTGGCAACGATTCGGCAGAATGTGAAAAAAGCAATCAATGATGTATTGGGAATTTCTTATGTTCAAGGTGTGTTATGTACAGAACCGAATGTTGAAATAATTTAATAAAACAATTTGATAAAACGGTTTGAGCAAAAACGAATAACGAATAAGGTTAAAATCCAATGGGCAACGATAATGTTTTAGATCAAAAGGAAATAGAACGTTTACTTGGCGGCGGTGCGTCTTCTTCGCCTTCAGCAACACCGGAACAATCGACAACTCCTCCGGCGTCAACACCGTCATCAGCGTCATCTTCAGCGTCATCGTCAGAAAGTGGCGTATTGAATCAGAGTGAATTGGATGCGTTGTTTGGTGCGGCTGCGGCAGCATCACCGTCTGATTCGCCTGCCGGTTCGCCGACAACTTCTGCCTCTTCTGTGAAACCGTTGGAACAATCGGAATTGGATTCTTTGTTTGGCGTTGGAGCAGCAGCGTCCAAACCGGCAGAACCAATAACACCGCCAACAACACCCAAACCTTCAACAACACCCAAACCGGCAACAACTTCTCCCAAACCTCAATCCCCAAGACCAACAGCGTTTACGCCGCCACCGGCTCCAATACCTGAATACAAAGAAAACATGGGGGCGTTTAGTGAAGCGGATGATGAAGATAATAATGAAAATGTTCCGCGTGGCGATATTGATTATCTTCTGAAGCGGGCGGATGATTCATTGCGTTCGATTGCCAGTACGCCGATG
>JAISNF010000463.1 GCA_031276415.1 Planctomycetaceae bacterium | reverse complement strand
TAAAGTCCTTATTTTTAAGGATGTGATTTTTTAAAAACAATGTTTTTAGAAGTTTCCTAATATTATCATTGATTTTTGATCTAAAATAATTTTTTAATTTTTTAAAATTCCTCTCTGTGGACTCTGTGTTCTCTGTGGTTAAATAATCTGTGCTTAAATAAAAGGGCAGTTATTAGAAGTTACCAAGAGTGAAATAGTTTCGCAAGCGGGATTTTAGTTGCCGATCCTGTCAATTCTGTTAATCCCGCTAAAATCTGTTGTATGAAAAAAACGGATTGGAGGGAGAATATTGAAAATGCCGACAAATAAGAATGAATATGTTTCTCTTCGGAAACCTCTGAAAATAAATTTTTTACCACGATAAATATGAAATTTTTTGCGGGATTTTTATGAATAAATCCAATTGAAATATTTTTATAATGTTTTTTATATCAATGACTTAGAACAATAATAATTCCTAAATAATTCCTATTTCGCGGTTATTTTTCGTGGTGAAGTTTCATTTTGAGAAGTTTCCTATTGCCGGTTTAATTGATTGGGCAAAATTTACTTATTTGCCGTATTTTAACATTCGTTTTCCATGTACGAGACTTTTTTCGGTTTGAAACGCCGACCATTTTTGGCGGTTCCCGATACGGAATCGTATTTTTCCACAGAACTGATGGAAGAATCCCTCCGATCTATCGAACGAACTGTTCGACGCGGAGAAGGTATCGCTTTACTTTTCGGTGATGCCGGTACCGGAAAAACATTGTTGTTGCGGTTGCTTCGTGATTCGCTGGAAGCAGATTTCACCGTTTCCATGATTTCCAACGGGCATCTGGAAACGGTGAAATCATTTTTTCAACAAATCCTTTATGATTTACAACTTCCGTTTTCCGGCAACGATGAAACCGAACTTCGGTTCCGTCTGCTCGATTTTGCCCGCCAAAACCGAACATGTGTTATTCTGATTGACGAATCGCAATTCCTTAGTACGTCTGTTCTTGAGGAAATTCGTTTGCTAATGAACTGCGATAACGGAGCAACTCCATTATTTCGCATTGTTTTGGCTGGCACGATAGAATTTGAAGAAAAACTGACCGATCCTTGTCTTGATGCTTTCAATCAGCGGGTTGTTTGCCGTGCGTATCTTGACACATTTTCCCGCGAAGAAACCAGACAATATATTACTCAGCAGACAGATTTGTCCCAGAAACAAAACGATCAATTTTCAGAATCGGGGTTTGGTCTGGTGGAATGGATCAAATCGTCCGGCGGAAATGAAGGACGACGAATTGATTCGCCGCATATCCGTTATCACGAACCGATTTTTACAGAAAATGCCCAATGGCAGATTTTTCAGTTGACCGATGGACTGCCTCGCTCTATCAATCAACTTTGTGATATGGCTCTTCAAATTGCCGCTGAACGAAAATTACGGCAAATTGATGAAAATCTGGTTCACCGCGCCCGGATGCGTCTTCAACAAATCACCGGATATTCAGAGGAACAATTAACAGAATCTATTGCCGAAACAATTAAAACGTCTTCTTTTGAAAATATTGACGAAATTGTTGCACGAAAAAAAGCAACTTTCCAACTAAAAACGTTTGATTCTCCCGTAGAATTTGGAACTCTGGACGATACCGAATTTGTTGATGTAACGGAAAAAAGCGTAACGGAAAAGGATGTGACGAAAATGAAAACGGCAGAAATAACAATAACGGAAAAGGAAATGATTGAAAAAGAAATAATGGAAAAGGAAACGGCGGAAAATGATGAAGTAACAATAATTCGGTTTCGCTCGCCTAATGAGTATAAACCGCCTTATCCCGAAGATGATCATTGGGAAGAGGAATATTCTGAATCAATAATATCCGAATCGTATTCATCACAGTCGGAACAATCAGAACAGCCGGAAACGTCTGAATCCGATCTCACTGAATCCGATTTCTTGGAAGCGGATTTGTCCGAATCAGAAATAATTGAAGCGATAAACGAGTCGTTGCCGGAATTGTTGCCGATTGTCCCGAAAACAAATAATGTACAAGAATGTTGTTGTTCGGAAGAGTTGCCGGAAATTGAAGAAAATTCGTTTGATTTTTATGAAGAATTGGAGAACGAAATTCTCTTTTCCTCCGATCATTTTCCGCGTTTGCGGGAGTTACCGATCAGTGAAGCGTTGGACGACGCTATCAAAGCGGTTGCCGAAGCCGTTGTAGAAAAAAATGTTACTGAAAATGCAACCGAAAATGTAACCGAAAATGCAGTCGAAAGTACCATCGAAAGTGTTACTGAAAATATTGAAATATTTCAAACGATAACGGAAGAAGACGCCGAGAAAAATGTTGCAGAAACTGTTGAAGCGTTTCAAATAACAGAAACAACAGAGGATTGTGCGGAAAATATTGTTGCTGAAAATAGCGAAATATTTCAAACGGCAACAAAGATTGAGATTGAGAAAAATATTATTGATTGTCCGCCGAAACGAATTTATCCATTTCGTCGGCAACGGGTTAAAGAAAAAACGATACGGAAATATCGGCGACGAATTATTATTTCAACTATTTCAAAACATAATATTGAAACACCGGAGCAATCTTGTTGCCGATTTTTGGTTGTATCAATTTTTCTGACACTTCGCCGTTTTGATTCTGGAAATACGTGGATTGGCAATCTTTGGTTCTATCCTTCGTTTATTTTCGGACGTTTTTTAGTATCTCTCCGTTGTGAACCGGTTGCCGACAAATCAGTTATTGACGAACATGTTTCAGATGAACGCCTTATAAATGAACAGTTTTTAGACGAACAGTTTATAAGCGAACAATTTTCAGATGAACAACTGACAGATGAACAATTTACAGATGAACTGATTGTTGATGAAACAGTTATCGATAATACGATTACGGAAAATACAATTATAGAAAGTGTTATTACAGAAAGTGTTATTACAGAAAGTGCAATTACAGAAAATACGGATGTAATTGAAACGATTGCTGACGAAATAGTTGCCGTTGAAACAGATGTTGTTGAAACAGCAACTATTGAAACGGTTGTTGTTGAAACGGAAACGCCGGAATACAATGATATTGTTTCCGAAGAAACTGTTACAAGTGAATTTGTTGTTGCGACGGAAATTAATGATACGGTTAATAATGAACCGATAACTGACGAAATTATTGTTGAATTAAATCGGAAAAACTGTTCAGAGGAATCTGAGATGGACAGGGAAACATTGGAAAAATACGGAGCAGAGATTCTGGAAGGACGTCCGCCTTTTATCCGTAGGGAACCGAATTACGCTTATCAGACAACCGATTCGGCACCGGAAATGATCGGAAAAGTTGCTTATCCTGATCTTGTAACAGGAAATGTGATCTTGCTTAACTGGATAAAATCGGAACAAAATCCTGAAAACGGTTTCGGAACTCCGTATCGCGAATTTCTTACACGTGAAGCCGATCATAATTGTAACGACCACGATCATCACACCAACGAGCAGGAACAATTATATTCCTATAACGAATTTGATGCCTTACGGGTTGTTCGGATAACATTGAATCAAGTTACGGATTCTATTCAACCTGTTTTCGTTCCGCAAAATCAAAAAACAAGTCTTGACGAATTGTTTGACGAAGTTATTAAAGTAGAAACTCAAGCGGTTCCGTCAAAAGAATCGTTTGACCGTTTCACTTCATCGCATTCGATTTATTTGAACAATTTTTCTTTTCCGTCACAAATTGAAGAGGTCGTCAGGCGAATCACCAAAGCGGCGGAAACAATTGAACTGGCGGCGGAACAAAGTAATGATGCCGGACGGCAAATTAAACAGGCTGCCGGAATTGTTGAAGCGGAAATAAAAACAGTGTTACCGACTTATGTGGAACATTTTCGGGAACTTGTGGAATTTCAACAAACGATTTCCCGTGAATTAAATGCTACACTTATTAAAAATCAAATCACCAAAGAGCAAGCCGAACATTTAAACGCCAACGAACGTTCTGCCCGTTTGCTGCCGTTTCCGGTTCGTGTGAATAGCGGTTTGGTAAATTCTGTACAATTCGTTTCCGAAATCAACGAAACTTCTCCGGCAAACGTCTCCTCATCCAATCCCAATGAAAAGTCAATCAATTTTCATTCGTTGTTTCAATAATTATTAAATGGAACATTAAAAAGAATTTCGTGTAACTGTTTATTTTGGAATGAATACAAAATTGAGTAAAATCCCGATACAAATAAAATCCGTCAGGTGATTATCAGAGGTATTGTTGTAACATGTCTATTGTTCCTCTTGCTTTCAACCGAACAAGTGTTGCGCTTCAGACGAACCGTGCGCACAATAATTTGTCCGGCGCACAGTCGTTGTTATCGCGTTACGAAGAACAACTCTTAACGAATTTTCAATATCGTTACGGAAGCGATTCGCCGTACAATGCAACGGCGACACTTTCTGTACAAACATTAATTGAACGCAAAACGCAGAATGCCGCTAACATCCAATCGACCCAAACATTTTTGTCGGCAACCGATTCAACACTTTCTTTATTCAACACACTCACCGATAATGCGCGGGCAACAGCATTGGAAGCGATCAACACAACAACCAGTTCCACACAACGTACCGCATTGGCGCAGACAGTCAAACAAACGATTCAAAAAATATTTGATTTTGGTAACAATTCGTTTGAAAATCGATACGTTTTTGCCGGTTCGACGACCTCTGTTTTACCGTTTCAATGGGGAACGGATTCTTACAGTGTCCAATATAACGGAACAGAATCGAACATTTATTCATGGAGTGATACGGATTTACTTTCACAATCGAATGTCAACGGTGTTGAAGTGTTCGGTGCCATTTCGGAACCGGTACGCGGAAAAACCGATCTCAATCCGACCCTTTGTGATACAACGCTCCTGAGTAATCTCAATGCCGGTAGCGGTGTTGAAAAAGGTTCTATTCGTTTCAATTATAAATACAATAATCAGGCGATAACTTTTGATATTGATCTGAGTCGTTGTGTTACAATTGCTGATGTTAAACAGACAATCGAAAATAACAAAAATCCTTATTTTCCTGTAAAAGTTAATCTGACAACAAACGGTTTATCTTTTTCGTTACCGCCGGAAACTCCGGGGTCGATTACTGTTACCGAAGTCGGAAAGGGAACCGTTGCCCGACAACTCGGTATTCCGACGGAAACAGAATTAACGTCGCAAAAACAATTGATCGGGCGTGATCTTAATCCCGCTCTGACTCAAACAATATTGCTCGAAGACATTTTAGGTTCCCGTGCGAATACGACATTGGTTTTTGCCGGAAACAATAACGATATTATTCTTCGCGCCAATCATAACGGCAACAGTTTTTTTGATACGGAAACAGGCGAAGAACTTTTTCCGCTCAACGATGTTAATTTTGCATTGCGGGCTGATCCGCTCATTACGCCCGGAACGGAATGGGCGGAATATAATACTGAAACAAAAACAGTGTTGATAAATATTCATCCCGATAATTCCGTTGCCAATAATGTTATTCGTGCAATTAATGATGCGGCGAATGCGGGAACAATTCCGCCGTTTACCGCATCGGTAAGCGAAATGGATCAGCAACATTCCAATCTGGCGGGAACCGGAACCGTAACATTATTGCCCGGAATTACCGTTACCGAAGGAACAACCGCCGGCGGAACAGGAATTGATTTTGATCCGTCAGGCATCCAACTCGTCAACGGTAATCAGACTTTTAATATTTCGTTCAAAAATTGTAAAACGGTTAGCGATGTGTTGACGCAACTGAATGATCCTCAATACGGACTTTACGCATCGATTAATGAAAATCGAAACGGAATTGATGTTCGGAGCAGAATTAGCGGAGCGGATTTTTGTATCGGTGAAAACGGTGGCGCAACAGCAACACAATTAGGAATCCGAACCGCCGATATTGATACGCGGTTGACTGAATTTGATTTCGGACGCGGTGTAACAGATTATACCGGACCCGGTATTGCCGCAACTGCACGTCATAATAATGTTACGCCCAATAGCGCATTGCTTCTGACCGCAAGAAATGAAGGAAAAATTTGGAACGATTACACGATCAATTTTGTACCGACAACGGATCCGCAAGGTAAAGTTATTGTTTCAATGGACGAAACCGCAAAGATCATTAACATTGGTATCAACCCTGGTGTAACAACAGCGTGTGAAGTTATTGAAGCGTTTAATACGCAGCCGGGACCGAAACAATATTTCAATCTGGAACTCGATACAACAAACGGTACAAATACCGGTGAAGGCGTTGTTTATGACGGTTTTGAAACAACCGCCGGCGGAATTGACGGCGGAATTGATTTTACGATTACCCGAAATGACGGAACTGTTTTAGAGATTGACATTCACGGTGCTAAAACGTTTGGCGATGTGTTACAAATTATCAATAATCATCCTGATAATCGTGACGGTTTATTGTCGGCTTCGCTGGCAAAATTTGGTAACGGAATTGAATTAACGGACAAGAGTTTCGGAGAAAATGTTACGCGGGTTGACCGGACATTGCTTTCGACAACAGCAATCGAACTGGGTCTGATTAACATGGGTGAAGAATACCGTACAAAAACAGAAACCGGAACACAGGCAAATGTTTTAATGTTTCCCGACGTGTTGAACGGTTCGATTTTAGTTACAGCAAAAAGTGTTGGGACTTACGCCAATGATGTCAGGATTGAACTGATTGAAGGAACACCGCCCGATTTTGTGTACGATGCCGCTTCGAAAACGTTACGGTTTTCAATTGAATCGGGCGTAACCACCGCAAACGATTTGATCAATTTGTTTCAAAATCAGGCTTCGGAAACAGTTCGGTCGATGTTCGATATTCAAAATAGTACCAACGCGGACGGACTTCCGAGTAACGGCAGCGGGTTGGTTACGTTAAATTCCGTAACAATGACCGGAGGTACGGACAGTATTTTGAAGGGGAATGATCCGAACCCATTAGAAACCGATTCACTTTTTAACGCATTGATTCGGTTACAGGTGGCGATGGAAAAGAACGACACGCGTGAAATGGAACGGGCAACGCAACTTCTGGACACGGCGGTTGAGCGGCTTGATGGTTCACGCGTATTGATTGGCGTCATGCAAAACAGTCTTGATAATGTACAAATTCGTTTAGCCGATGAAAATATTCAATACGAACAAACTCTTAATTCAACACTTCGGATTGATTTTTCTGATGTTTCGTTAAATTATATGGCGCAACAACTTGCTTATCAGGCATCCATGCAAGTTACCAGCGCAATGCTCCAAATGTCGTTACTAAATTATCTCTAAGTTTCTGAATTTTAAAATGCGTCCGCAGATTACGCTGATTATCGCAGATGAATTTTAAAATACGTCCGCAGAGGATGCAGATTACCGCAGATGAATTTTAAAATACATCCGCAGAGGACGCTGATTATCGCAGATGAATTTTAAAATACGTCCGCAGAGGACGCTGATTATCGCGGATGAATTTTAAAATACGTCCGCAGAGGACGCTGATTATCGCAGATAGATAATAATTCCGCATTGCGAAACTCTCCGCTATCCACTCTCAACTATCCACTATTTGGTCTCTCTTGAAAGCATTTATTTTTGATGTAAAATAGGCAAGCGTTTGAAATAAAAATGTGGCGGTTAAATTGTAGCGGTTAAATTTTACTTAACCTCAAAATTTTACTTAAACATCAAAAAACAACCTTTAATTCATAAAAATTCATGCCTCTTATTTTTCCTCACGGCGATCTGGCAGAACCTGTCAACCGAACAGTTGCTCTAAAAGATATTGAATCGTTCAAAAATAAAACGTCAACATTGTTGAAAATTCCGGTTAGCGATGCGGATTTGTCAACAGTGTACCGATTAGGTGACGGCGGACTCTCCCCACTCACCGGTCCAATGGACGAAATAACCTTCAACCGCGTCCTCGATGAATCCGTCATCGAATTTAACGGCAAAAAATATGCGTGGACAATTCCACTTTCATTACCCGTCAACGAAAATCTGGCGAAACAAATTAAGCCGAGTCAAGAAGTTGCAATTGTCAATTCATCAGGTGAAATTGTTGCCGCTTTAACTGTTTCCAGCGTTTTTGCATGGGATAAAACAAAATATCTGAAAAGTGTTTATCTGACAGAACGAACAGATCACCCCGGCGCAGATATGGTTTTGAAACAATATCCCGATCCGACTTTTTTATTGGGCGGTTCGATTTGGGTGTTGCCGCAACCAAAAAATCCGGCATTCGGACAATATATTCTTACTCCAACCGAAGTTCGGAAATTACTCGATACCAAAAATTGGCAACGCGTTGTGGCGTTTCAAACACGAAATCCATTACACCGCGCTCATGAATACGCCTTAGTTTATGGACTTGAAGAATTACTACGGCAAGGTTTTAACGCCGGAGCCTGTCTAAATCCGTTGGTCGGAGAAACAAAAGGCGATGATGTAAATGCAGTGGTTCGAATGAAAACTTACGAAGCCCTCATCAATAACCGTTTTCTCGGTGAAGGCGATAGCGATACCGATCTTTGGAAAAAAATCGGCGGCGCAGTTCCTGATCGGGTTCTCCTTCTTGGTTTGGATATTAAAATGTTTTACGGCGGTCCCAAAGAAGCGGTTATGCACGCAATTTATCGGCAAAATTTCGGGTTTACCGATTTGATTATCGGACGAAAACACGCCGATGCTCCCTATCATGACGGTAATCCTATCTGGGGTGATTTTGATGCGCAGGAAATTTTTAACAACTTAAACGGTGATTTGAAAATCAAACCGCTCAATGTTGGATTTGCGGCGTATTACGAATCGGTGGGGCGAGTTGATCTTATGGAAAAACACAAAGACGAAAAGCCGATTTTTATCTCCGGTAAAGATGTTCGCAAAACACTCCTCGAAGGAAAAGAAGTTGACCCGCGAATCATGCGCCAAAGTACCTCCAAAATACTCGCCGAAGCAATGACCGGAAAATAGCAAACAACAGCGAAAAAGAATTGCGAATTGCGGGATGGTGTAAAGGCAGCACGAATGGCTCTGAACCATTTAGTCGGGGTTCGAATCCCTGTCCCGCAAATATTGATCCACAAAAATATTGATCTTGTCGGAAAATCATTGAGGAAATTGTGTTTACCGCATAGAGTATTTTAATTCTTGAAGTTCGGTAGTCTTGCCAATATAATAAACTTAGTCAAGAGTTTTGGTTTATGATTTATGGTTTTTGATTTATGAGTTAAAATATTCTATTCAATACAATGTTCCGATATGTCAATTGTTCTGCTGACTCGTCCCAAACATTTGGTAAAACCGCTCCAATTGGAATTGGAATCGCTTGGTTGGACGGTTTTACTTCAGCCGACCATTGAAATCCGTCCGCCGGATTCTTGGGTTGAAGTCGATGATGTTATTCGCCGGCTTCTTCTTGAAAATAAAAAAAACGGTTTTGATTGGCTTGTTTTTTCGAGTGTCAATGGTATTCAGTTCTTTTTTGATCGGCAACAGTTTCTGACGGAAGAAAAAAACGAGTTGGACAAAACGCCTTTTGGAGTTACGCAGGAGCAATTGGCGTTTTTAAAACCGATACGGATTGCGGTTATTGGAGCCGAAACCGATGCTGCTCTTCAACGCCGTATTGGGCAACATGCGGATATTCTTCCTGAAATTTTTTCTATTGAAGGAGTTCTCGAATATCTTCTCAAAGAGGCTCATTCCGGTCAACGTTTTTTACTGCTTCGTGCCAATCGCGGGCGTGATATTTTGCGGCGGCGTCTTGAAGAAGCCGGCGGAATTGTTACGGAAGTTGTCGTTTATAAAAGTGTTGATGTGGAACAGCCGGAACCGAAAATCGCAGCATTTCTGCAACAAGGAAAAATTGATTATATTACGGTTACAAGTTCTTCGATTGCGTGTTCTTTGGTCAAAATGTTCGGCGAAAATCTGCGGCGTTCTGAACTGATCAGTATTAGTCCGATTACCTCAAAAACACTTCGCGAACTTGGATTTCCGCCGCAATATGAGGCTAAAACCGCTTCCATTAAAGGAGTTCTTGACGTATTGAAAAAGTTAGGTTCCTCCGAACAATCTACAATTTTAGGCTTAAACCTTTACAATGAACTTACCAGGAGACAACATCAATGACACAATCAACACCGCCGACAATGACACGCCGTAAAATTTTTCGGTTGATTGCTTATATTTTGACGGGAATTTTTTTGATTTTCCTGTTAATTTTGTATTCACTTTATCTTTCTGCGCAACGTTTACCGGATTTTTATAAAAAGTCGCTTGTTGTTGATCCTGAAATTCAGCAACTTCGGAACAAAGAAACGCTCCAAAAAATAGGCAATTTGAATAATGCCATTCAAAAAACGGGTGAACCGTGGCAAGCCGTTTTTACTGCGGACGATTTGAACGCTTATTTTGCGGTGGAACTTGAAAAAGAAGGCACCAATCTTTTTCCGAAAGAAATTATTGAACCGCGTTTGACATTTTCGGATCGGCAGGTTGATGTGGCTTGTCGTGTTACGCGAGGGGCGTTTTCCGGTACGCTTCATCTTTCTCTTGGTTTGACTTTTCCGGAACCGAACCGATTAGTTATTCGCGTCAAGAAAGCCAAATTTGGAAAATTACCGATTTCCAAAGAAGTTCCGGTAAAATTTATTATGAATACTTTTAAGGAAAAATCGTATCAGGTGCAACAAGGAATGGAGGCGGGTGATCCGACAATTACGGTTGTTTTCGACATAAAATACGACAATGAGCGATTGATATTATTGAATGGTATTACTTTTCAGGACGGGAGTGTTCATCTTTCCGGCACAACCGAACAACACAAACAGCAAGAGTAATCAAGAGTAATTGCCAAAACTCAAACCGCAGATTGTTTTTAAATATAGTCCGCAGATTTCGCAGATGGACGCTGATTGTCTTTTGAGAATACGAAACAACAAAATAGACAAACAATTTTAAAAATAATCTGCGTCTATCAGCGTAATCTGCGGACGCTTTTTAAAACAATCTGCGGACGTTTTTTTGTGGTTAAATAAAAATATATTTGTGGTTTTTAGAAGTTCCTTTTAATTATTTTGCAAGAAATTTGCCGAATAATGACGAAATTCTTTGGAGATGACGGATTTAAATGACGAATTTTTTGAAAATCTTTTGGTTCGGGGCAATATTCCAATTGACAAGAATGGTCTTTTGGTTAAAATGTGAAAACTAATTTAATCACAATGCGTTATTTTTTGCCGCTTTGTATTGCGGCAAACGTGTTGGCGGTTAATTTTGGTAAAACCTTTTAAAGGAGATTTACAATGGAAAATTTAATGGGATGTTTGGTTGTGTTTTTGGGAATTTTTACAGAAAAATTCCAGCAAATG
>JAISNF010000429.1 GCA_031276415.1 Planctomycetaceae bacterium | reverse complement strand
CAGGTTCACGGGGCGATGGTTTCCGGTTTGCGGCACAATTGGGACATCAACTTGTTGAACCGAAACCGGCGTTGACTCCGTTAATCGTACAAAATCATCCTTTTGCCGGTTTATCGGGAATTTCATTTTGGTCGCCGAAGATTGAAATTTATCGCAACGGAAAACGATTGAAATCAGGACAAGGCGATGTCCTTTTAACTCATCGGGGATTATCGGGACCCGGAATTCTTGATTTGAGCCGTGATATAAAACCTGCCGACAAGATTTTTATTTCGTTAATTTCTCCGGAAGAATTTGTTTCGGATTTATTCACGGGCAAGAAGACATTGAAAAACGCTTTACAACCGTTTGGAATTGCGGAACGTTTTTTGGTACAGATTTTTGAATCGCTTAATATTGCGCCGGATCAACCTGTTGCGGAAACAAATCGGGAAACGCGAAAACAAATTGAATTGGTATTGACGGGTTATCCGTTTATTATTGAATCGTTGGGAGGTTGGAACGAGGCGATGGTAACAAGTGGCGGCGTGATGCTGGAGGAGGTGAACCGGCAAACAATGGAATCGCGGATTGTTCCTGATTTATATTTTTGCGGTGAATTGCTTGATATTGACGGCAACACCGGCGGTTACAATATCCAATTCGCTCTATCTTCCGGTTTTTTGGCAGGAAATTCGTTGCAAAATTGTGCGTAGAAAAAAAATGCCCAAAAAAAATAAAAGTCCTGAAAAATACTCAAAAGAAACTCATAATACCGTAACCGAATCAATTTATTGGAGCAGTTGAATGATGGCGTTGAGATCATTGGGTACGGAAACGGGGCGATTGGCAAAATCTGTTGTTTTGACACCACGTTTGCCGAGAACATTTTCGAAAAATATTGTATCGGTTCCGTGATAGGCAACAGTTGCGTTTGGGTCTTTGAGTTGATGACCGGTCAAAATACAAACAACTCGTTCTGATTTTTCAATCACGCCCTCAGCAACAAGTTTTTTAGTTCCGGCGACACTGGCAGCACTTGCCGGTTCGCAACCAAATCCGCCGGCACCAACTTGCGCTTTGGCGTCAAGAATCTCTTGTTCCGTCACTTCGCGAACAACTCCGTTGCAAAAATCCAACGCCCGCAAACATTTTGACAAATTGACCGGACGATTAATTTCAATAGCACTGGCAATTGTTGAAGCCTTGCGTCCTTCGGCGGTCATTTGATCGAAGAATTTTTTCGCGTGATTTTTATCGTAATTTCCGCCATTCCAACGCAGTCCTTCCTGTTCATAAATTCGGTACAACGTGTTTGCGCCGGCGGCGTTGATAATTGCACGACGCGGAATTTTTTTAATAAGACCGAGTTTATGTAACTCAATAAATGCTTTACCGAAACTGCTTGAGTTACCGAGATTTCCGCCGGGAACAACAATCCAATCCGGCGGTTCCCAGCGTAACGCTTCCAGAACACGAAACATAATTGTTTTCTGACCTTCAAGCCGGAACGGGTTAACGCTGTTGACCAGATAGATGCCGAGTTCTTTTGAAACTTCCTGTACTCGCATCATTGCATCGTCGAAATCGCCTTGAATCTGAATTGTTTTGGCTCCGTAATCCAACGCCTGCGAAAGTTTTCCGTAAGCGATTTTACCGGAACCGATGAAAATCACTGATTGCATTAGATTGGTGTAAGCCGAATAAATTGCCAATGATGCACTGGTATTTCCTGTTGAAGCGCATGCAGCCCGTTTTGCGCCGACAACAGAACCGTGTGAAAATGCGGCGGACATTCCGTTGTCTTTGAAACTGCCGGAGGGATTGAGACCTTCGTATTGGAGGAACAGCCGGTCATTTTTCAGACCCGTAAACGGAGCAACCCGATTGGCTTGTTGAAGAAGCGTTTGACCTTCGCCGATGGTGATACAGCGATTTATCGGTAAAAACGGCAACAAATCATGGAACCGCCAAACACCGCTTAACCGATGCGGATTTGAACGTTCCGCCCAATATGTTTCGAAAAACTGCAAACTTTTAGGCGGTTGTAATTTATTCCAATCATATTCCACATCCAAAAGTTCGCCGCATTTTGGACAAGCATGATGAATTTCCTCAATTCCGAATGTTTTATCGCAGTTCGGGTTAATACAATGTTGATAGGCTGTCATAAAAAAATTTCAATAAATATGGAAGTAAAATAGATGTAAAAAATTTTGTAATTCTTTAGTAGAATTTTTGTAAAGAATTATCATATCAGTTTCGGAATTGAAATCAAGATGTAAACAACATTTCGCTGAAAGATTACTTTGATTTTCCATTATAAACAAATTACAAAAAGATTAGTTTGAGGCGAAGTAAAATATCGTTGTTTCGTATTCTCAAAAATTATTGCGAAAATCTGCATCATTTGCTAATCTTTATTTACGTTGCATAATTTAGGGACTTTGTAAATAATCATTGAATTCTTTCTCTAATTCCCGATATGTTTTTTTCGTAAATTGAGGCAATGTGTCAGAATCATCTTTACCATTGTAAAACAAACGTAACAACATAATCAATGCGTCACGATATTCACCGTCATCGTAGAACATGAAAAAATGAAAAAGTGCACAAGAATGATTGTAAAAATCTCCTCTACTGTAAAAACCATCTCCAGTTGATCCTACAGAGCAGTATTTGCTCACATTCATTATACAGTATTCACCTATAGAGTAACGGTTATTCAAAGATGGGGTGCTACGTATTCTGCCGGATTCCTTGTTGCCTACAACAAACCAATCACCTTCCTTGTGAAGCGTTTCAAAAAATGTTGCCGCACCTTCAATAAGCCAATGATTAATACCGCGTCCGCTGGAACAATTTTCTTGAAATAATTGATGTGTTCCTTCATGAAATAACGTACCATTTGATCTTGAACCGCCGGGAAAATGTGCCGTACCACGCATTTGTTTTCCTTTTATGTACGAAATTTTGTATATTCCGCCAGTGTCCGGTGCGTTTGTTGCTGCATCATACTCTGTTTTATCCCGATAAATCCTAACTTTATATCTAACCGGCATAAAAGAAACCGGACGATCTTCGAATAACGTTACCAATTGAGTATCTGTTGCGATATACCGAAAACAGATAAGATGCCACACAAAATACAAATCTTCCAGTAAACGGCTTGCACGAACACCTTCTTCGTGACTATGTGTACACAAAATATCATAATGCATTGTTTTGATATTCCAGCCTTGCTCAATACTACGTTGGTGGTATGCGGTATCTTCTTCTTCGCTGATCCATTTTCCATTACAATATCGTTCTCCATTTTCATAACGTTTCACGGCGTGTTCCGGCATCCAACCAAAAACGGGATGATTTACCCAGCCATTTTTCAAATGTTCTGCTTCCCAGTGTGAACACCATTCTTCTTTTTTTGAATTTTTCAATTTAATTTTTTCGTAACCAAATACATTTCGAAACAGTTTATTATCGGGATTGGCTTGCAAACCGGCAATCGCCATTTGAATTGCAAGAGTACCTCGATCATTTTTGACTGCTGTTTTTGCCATACTTTCTAATCGTTTTGCGTAATCAATACGGAGTTGACGTAACTGAATTTGCCATATCTCACGCGGTGAGAGTTCTTTACCGACAGTAGTTGTTGTCGGTGTTGGTTTAGGCGGTTCAGTGTTATTTGTTTCGTCATTTTTTGAAACATTTTTCTTGTTAAACTCAGCGGCGTAACGTGTAGGAAGCGAAGTAGGTAATCCTTTCGGCAAGTCGAGGGTTCCGGCTTCGCGAGGAAATGGTTTAATAAAAATATTGTTCGGACGGCTCGGCAAAAGAATTAATCGAGTCAAACGGGCTTCTTGCCTGAGATGATTTTTCTCCGCCCAAACAGCAAGTTGTTCAATTTCATTGCAATAATCAGTTGCTGCCTTGTTCGCTCGTTTGATAAGTGTATCTGCTGCCAAGACATTAATATTAGCAATGAATAACAAACGTATAAAAACATAAGAAATAATAATTGCATGTATTATAAAAAGTCTCATTGTTTCTCTCAAAACTTAGATTTTATTTCGCCGAAACGTTTCGCCGGTTGATTTTCTACAGATTGAAGTTCAACGATACGTTGAATAGCATCATTTAATTGTTGACGGACTTCAGGGAGTGTTAATGGTGTATTCGGGTTCATGC
>JAISNF010000424.1 GCA_031276415.1 Planctomycetaceae bacterium | reverse complement strand
GAAATTGTTGTTGGTCATTTCAACCCTACCCGTTGGGTAGGGCTGGCTTATGTTGCCCCTTCGGGGCGGAGGAAAATGTTTCTGGAATAGATTATTAAAATAGACTGCTACAACTAACTTTGTTCGGCTACTATTTGCTTTTCTAAATTTAATTTAGACACCTCTAATAATAATTTTCTATCGTTTTAATTTTTTTTTTTTTTATGATTTTAATTTTTTTAAAATTTTTAATTTTTGTCATTAAATCCTTAGTCTAAATAAAAAAACGAAATTGACAACCCATGACAAAAAAATTAGGAATTTTTAGAGATGCCCTATATTTATATTTTATTCTGAATTTCAATAGTGACTTACGCTGAGATATTTCATAACCTATTTATAATCAATAGTTTACGTCAATTCCTATCCCCAGTGAAGACATTCGTTTTGAAGAGTGAACGGAACCGTGAACAGCAACTTATATGTTGTCGCAAGTATTTGAAATATAAAGATTTACAACAAACATACAAAAGGTAGTCAATGTTTCGCCGCAAAGGTTCCTCTGATTGATGTTTGTTGCCGCCAATAAAGGAGAGGAGCCGCTTATAATAATTACGGAAGAAACAATAGGTCATCCTGTTGTGGACACTCCCGACTTGAGGGCGTAGGGAAATATCAATCAATCTTCTGGAATAGATTATTAAAATAGACGGTTACAATGCATTGTGGCTCTACGAAAATTTTCATTATGATAACTTGTTAAACGAATCTCCGTGAACGGTTACAAAAATCTGTTATTAGAATTATTCCAGATAGAGTTGGGCGGTTTTTGCGGAAATTCTTTTTTGGCGCACAACATCTTCAAGCGATTGCGCCAATGTCCGCATTCCTAAATCATAATTTGTTTGCATGACATTACTAATCTGATGCGTTTTCTCCTCGCGAATCATCGCCCGAACCGCCGAATTAACAATCAAAATCTCCGCCACTAATGATCTGCCTTCGCCATTGTCCCAAGGAACCAGTTTTTGACAAATCACATATTGCAATGTTGAGGCAAGTTGGACACGGATTTGGGCTTGTTGCGCCGCAGGAAACGCACTCACTATCCGCGAAATTGTTTGAATCGCCGTTGAAGTGTGCAAGGTCGCAAATGTGAGATGCCCCGTTTCGGAAAGCGTCAACGCCGCAGACATTGTTTCCAAATCACGCATTTCCCCGACAACAATCACGTCCGGGTCTTCCCGCATTGAACGCCGAAGGGCTTCCGCAAAAGTTGCCGTATCACTTCCGATTTCTCTTTGCGTTACAAACGATTTATGGCTGTAATGCCGGTATTCCACAGGGTCTTCAATCGTATGAATATGACAAGCACGCTCTTTATTGATACGATTGACAATGCTTGCAATAGTGGTTGATTTCCCGCTGCTGGTCGCCCCAGTTACAAGAATAAGTCCCATGTGCAACTGACAAATATGTTCCAGAACATTCATCGGCAACCCAAGTTCTTTAAATTCAAAAAACCGGTTCGGCAATAAACGTAATGCAGCGGCATAAGTTCCCTGTTGCCGATAAGCGTTGATACGAATCCGATAACCGCCTTCAAGTTCAAAAGCCGCATCGAGTTCGCCTGTTTTTTGTAACTCCGCCAACGCCGGTTGATTAACAAGTTGCGAAATAACCGAAAAAGTTTCGTCCGCCGTTAAAACAGAATGATTTTTCAGAGGAATCAATTTACCGTGAATCCGAATCATCGGCGGATTATCAGCCGCCAAATGTAAATCGGAACCGTTTTCCGTTACCAATTGTTGCAATAATTTATAGGCTTCACCGCTCATTGATTTGAATTACATCCGCCCAGGAACAAATCCTTTGGCAACAGGAATAGGTTTGAATGGAGCATATTGACGCATCACCAATGCCAAATCATCATACATTCGCTGTGAACGTTCCGCAAGTACCTGATCTCCACTTCGACGATAAAGACAAGACGCAAATTGATACATCATCATTGCGTATTCCGGTTTATCGTTCTTCAAATAAGCACAACCAAGATTAGCAGTCGCCGCCGGTATCCATGAAGACAACTCAAACACAACATCAGCATGAACCTGATCAAAAAGCGATTCCAAATCAAGCGACCCCACCGCAAATTCAAGATACATCTCCGCCTCTTTAAATCGCCCGATATGAAGCAAAATTTCCCCCGCAAGAGCAAGTTTTCGCATGTTGCTTTCCGTTACAACGTCCAGCGAAAGCGGCTCCAATATCTCCAATGCCGCCGGAAATTTTTTGATACCGATTAAACATTCAGCCGCTCCGATTTTCGCCGAATCAATCTCGTTTCTGTTACGACTGCATGAAATCACCTCGCGATAAGCAATTACCGCCGCAAGATAATCACCCTGTTTCTGAAGCAATAAAGCCCGCTCCAATTTATTCATCGGTGTTGATGTTTCCACGCTAACCGATTTGTGTTTCTTAAAAAATGGACTCTTAAAAAACGGACGATACGACTGACAACCAAAACCGGTTAATAATAAACCAATTATCAAAAAATATAAAATTCGTTTGAATTGTTTCATGGACGGAATGAATCGGTAAGATTTTTTTAACGGCATCAACATGATTGATAGAACTTTGTTTTGAAAAAATTATTGATGGAAGTACAAATATTATTGGTTATTCTATTTTGTTCCCGTCTTGTCCAAGTAATCTGGTCTTTCGCTTAATGTCGATATTTTTAGGACCAAAATTAATAAGTAATCCCACATCCGTTTTCGTGGCAACAAGATAATTAACAAGTTGTACCTCATGAATAACCGCTAACTGTTGAATCGATTTTAGTTCGATAATGATCGTGTTTTCAACAACAAGATCAGCAAAAAAATCCCCAACAGGTTGATCATCGTAATAAACAGTAATCGGCACTTCCATTTGGGCATTAAGACCGCGTTTGGTCAGTTCAATCAACATACTTTTTTGGTACACCGACTCTTGATAGCCAAACCCCAACTGTTTAGACACCTGAAAAGCACAACCAATAATCTTTTCTGTTAAATCTTGATGTAGCATTTTCTTTGACGGGATTAAGGACTTGAAAAATGAAATATCGGTAATTCTTATTGACTAATTTTTTTAAGACAGGATTTACTGAATTGACGGGATTGTTTTTGATTGGATTTTATTTTCCGCCTCCTGTCCATTCTGTTAATCTTGCCTAAAAATAAACTTGTACTATTATTTTGTCAATCCTGTTGAGGAAATTTATTTTTTTAGGACGGGATTTACTGAATTGACGGGATTATTTTTGATTGGATTTTATTTTCCGCCGCCTGTCCATTCTGTTAATCTTGCCTAAAAA
>JAISNF010000328.1 GCA_031276415.1 Planctomycetaceae bacterium | reverse complement strand
AACAACTTTAACGGCAACATAATGTAAACCGGCTTTGAATTGATGACGATGACGACCTTCCTTATCAATAATCAGTGAAGGTTTGAACCCTTTTTTAGAATCGTAAGAACAATCCCAACTATAAAATTCAATTCCCGCATCACTGTGTCCGTTTGCGGTCAGTTCGAGATCCCAAATACCATTTTCGTCACGCGATTTCTCACTAATGTCAATACTAATCGTCGGCTTCTTTGCTATCGGAACAATTTCACCTACTGTAACAAGTTTAATAATTATGTTTTCTTTAATTTTAAGTCTTGCGGCTTCTTCGATTGCGCCTTTTCCAAACGAAAAAGCAATAATGTAACCAACCGGTTTCAATTCTTTTCGGTTTTTTTCAAATAATTTTTTGTCATTTCGTTCGGCGGCGGATTTGAAATTATCGATTATGTTACGACCGATGTTGTCGGAACGTTTCACTTGAATCGGCGTATTATCCGGCATTTTACCATCCAAACCTCTATCATTACGCTGCTGAATATTACTTGTTCCGCCGAATTGTTGTACAATCCAATTCTCAAATTCAAAAGCGTTTTTGTACCGCAATGTATCATAATCATATTTATAAAGTTGTACGGTAAAAGGAACACTAAACAAATTCTGCTGTTTCTGTAATCGTAATTCGGAAACTTTAACGGCTTGAACAGATTGATCGATGCCAATCCATGAACGTTTCAATTTATCTGTAACAGCAATAGTTGTGCCGCCGCCAACAAACGGATCAAGAACAATATCACCTTCATGACTCGCCATTTCCACAATACGCTCAAGCAACGCTTCCGGTTTCTGTGTCGGATAACCAATACGCTCTTTAGATTGTGCCGGAATATTGGAAATATCTGTCCAAATATCTCCTAATAACGTACCATTTGAATCACTCAAATATCTCTTAAAACTTGGAATGTTATTTTTACTGATTTTAATTAGATTATGTTTGTAAAGTAAATCTAATTTCTTGGCAGTTGAAAGTTTCTTTGCTTTTTTTGTACCAACCAAGTCCTCAATTATTTTAACAGGAATAGCCCAATGACGATTACCGACAGTTGGGTTAAAACCATTCCATTCCGAGCCGGAATCACCTTTTCGTATATTGGGTGCAGTCAAATCACCCAGCCGATATCGTCCTCTTCCATCTCCATCATCATATTTATAAAAGTCATCTGTATATTTTTCACTTAATGTACTATAAATAGGTCGGTATGTAAATTTTTCTGATTTAGTATAATACCATATTGTATCTTTAAGTACCGCCAATTTCTTTTTTGCGTCATTGTGTGCATTGGTACGTTGCCAAATAATTTCGCCTCTGAAATTTTTTGATCCAAAAATTTTATCGAGAATATCAACTTTTATATAAGCGTTGGCGTGCCAATCGCAATGAAGGAAAAATGAGCCGGTACGTTTGAGAACCCGATACATTTGTTCAACTCGTTCTTTGAGCCAAGCGATATAATGATCGATACCGCCAGCCCAGCGGTCTTTGAAACTGCGGATTTCACCTTCATCGCCCCAAATGACTTCATAATTTCTGTTGCTAAAAAAGGGCGGATCAAGATAAATCAGATCAACAGTATTGTCTTCGATTTGCCGGAGAATATCAAGATTGTCGCCGAGAATAATTTTATTGATTGTCATTTGTTTAAATAATTCCCTGATTCTTTTTGATGTTTTTTTAATGTTTCATTTAATTGGTTCATCCCAATCGTCGAGATTCCATTTGGGAACGGTAATTCCGAGTTGGGTGAGATATTCTCGTTCTTTTTGTTGCATTGCGGACTGGTTTTCCGGAGTTGTGTCGTCAAAACCAACCAGATGTAAAATTCCATGAACAACGTAAAGCAACAATTCTTCTTCCGGCAACCAGCCGAATTCTCCGGCGCGATTCAATGCAACTTGAGTACACACCAGAATTTCCGCTTCAAGATGTCCTTCGTAACGCCGATCAACAATTGGAAAACTAATCACATCAGTCGGATAATCATGTTGCAAAAAATCTCGGTTGTATTGTTGAATTGTATCATTATCAACCAAAATAACACCGAGTTTACCGCTTTGAATTTTAAAATCATCCAAAATTTTTTCACAAATCGACCTGATTTTTTCGGTATCGACTGCTAAATATTCCTGTTCATCAAGAACTTCAATTAGAAATGAAATCCTTTTATGGTACGACATTTTGTTCTCCATTTTTCCTATTTTCGTCGGACTTTTCAACATTTTCATTAATTTTGCAATTCGGCAAAGCGGTTTTGAGTTTATCAACACCTTTTTTTGAAACGTTGGTATTTGTGATTGAAACTTCTTTGAGGGTTTTGAGTTGTGTCAAATCATCAAGACCGTTGTCTGTCAATGCTGTTCGCCCAAGATGCAGCCATTCCAAATGTTCCAGCGGAACCAATTTTGTAATTGCTGCGTCAGTCAACGGGCATTGGTCAATATTCAGCCATATAATTGTTTTTGCGGACGCAAAATTTTTCAAAACATCCAAACCGTTATCGGTAATTTTTGTTGTATAAAGGTTTAGATATTTTAATTGCGGTAACGATTTCAATGCTTCAAGTCCGGTATTGCCGAAATTGGTTTGGCTAACGTCGATATTTTCCAATGTTGATATTTTCGCTAAATTTTCGCCGGCGGCATTTGATATTGTGGTTTTGCTTATCCTGATTTTTTTTAATTTTTTAAGTTGTGTCAAAGAGAGGATTCCGTTATCGGTAATTTTTGTACCGGTGAGTGTTAATTCAACGAGATTCGGATTTTCCGCAACGATTTTTTCCAAATCGGCATCGGTTATTTCGGTATGATCGAGTTTAAGTTGTTTAACTGTCACATTTTTTGTTTGTGGTGATTCGGTTTGCGGCGATTTTGTTTGTGGCGGTTCTGTTTCGGGTTTGGGCGTTTGCATTTTGGAACAACCCGCTAAGAACAAAAAGAGAACGACAAAGAAAAATCTTTTCCAATAAAACAGCATCTGAAATGTCATAATTAATACAAAGAAATTTGGGAAAAATTGGATACATCTAAAAATTTTCATTACGTCTTAGTGTAATAAAAAAAACTAAATTAACAACCCCCGACAAAAATATAGAATTTTTAGAAATGCCCAGAGAGTTGGGAGTTGAGAGTGGAGAGTTTCGCAATGCGGAAATTATAACCACAACGTCAATAATTTCGCAATTGCCTAAATCTGACCCCGCAAGGGGTCAAATATTTATAGCCCCGAATGTTGCATTTTTATATTCGACCCCGTAAGGGGTCGAATATCGTAAAATTCCATTTGTTCTATAAATATGTGACCCACAAGGGGTCAAATTTACCCAACATTTCGCCCTTCGGCGAAACATTGGTTACCTTTAATTAATTAGGTAGGCGAAAAACGGTTTCCATCAAAGCAGTGGTTTGTCTTCCAAACGAGCTGCTTTTCCGACATCCAGCGTAAACGAAATTTTTTCACCTTTTATGACATTGATTTCGAGCGGAGTTGTGTCTGCGTTCAAAAACAAGGGAGCAACAAGATGAAATGTTCGTGGCGGGTTTTCTTTCAAACGGCGTTGATAGGTTGCC
>JAISNF010000278.1 GCA_031276415.1 Planctomycetaceae bacterium | reverse complement strand
GATGTTCCCGAAACGGAATCAAAACAATCGGGAGAAGTTAAACCATCGGAAGATGTTCCGCCAAAAACACCTGTGCCGATTACACAAACAACCTCTTTTTTGTGGGGCGTATTTTTGTTGCTCGTTTTGGGTTGTTTCTTTGCGGGGCAATATTTAGCGAAATATTGGCGGTTGCCGGAACATAATATTAAAATTTTTGTTGTATTGCTGGCGTTTTTGGGAAGTATTACGGCGGTGATGCTTGGTTGGCATCGATTAACACTTGGTATTGATTTACAAGGCGGCGTGGTGTTAGTTTATGATGCGATTCCAATCCGAACTTCCGGCGGCGATGCGGATAGTGTTGATGAAACTCCGCAATCACTCGATATGGACAAATTGACGCGGGCAATTACAAAACGAATCAACCCGGGCGGAGTTCGTGAAATATCTATTACGAAGTTAGGCACACGGCAAATTCAAGTTGTTATTCCCCGTGCGGAAGATGCGGAAGTTGCACGAATTGAACGTGTTATCAGCGAATCCGGTTCATTGACATTCAGGATTCTTGCCTCCAATCTTTATGAAAAGGACAAAGATATTATTGCACGCGGCGAAAAAGAACCGGGGCGGGATATTCGCGATGCTTCTGGAAAATTGCTGGCTCGGTGGGTTCCAATTGTTGATTCGGAAAAGTCAAGATTCATCAATAATCCTGATATTATTACACGGCAACGCAATGAACAATGGGAAGTGTTGATATTGTTCAATGACGGCATAGATATAACGGGCGAGTCGTTGACCCATATTGGCAAAGGAATGAGTGAAAAAAATGAGCAGGGAGTTTCTTTCAGTTTCAATCCGGTTGGAGCGAGCAAGTTCAAACGTCTTACCAGTGCGAATCGTCCCGATCCCGCACAATCACGGCTTAAACGGCAACTCGGTATCATTTTGAATGATCAATTATATTCCGCTCCGCAAATTAATGATGTTATTTCGGATCATGGAATTATCACTTTTGAACGGCGTCAAACCGATGCGGAACGGGTTAAATTAAATCAGGACATTGAAGATTTAATTGATATTCTTACTGCTGGGGCGTTGCCTGCTGATTTGAGCAAAGAACCTGTCAGCCGGCTTTTGATTGGAGCCACACTTGGAGCCGACACGATTCAAAAAGGAAAATTTGCATTGATTATTTCGGCGGTTGCTATTATGGTATTTATGGTTTTTTATTACCATTTAGCGGGGTTAATTGCTTGTTTCTGTGTGGTTACGAACACGGCATTACTTGTTGCGATTATGTTGGCACTTCATGCGGCGTTTACACTTCCGGGTCTTGCCGGTCTTGTTTTGACAATCGGAATGGCAGTGGACGCAAACATCCTGATTTATGAACGTCTCCGCGAAGAACTACTTGCCGGTGCATCGCTCCGAATGGCAATCCGAAACGGTTACGCCAAAGCGTTTTCCGCTATTTTCGACTCGAATATTACGACGATTGTCATCGGGATTATTCTTTATACAGTGGGAACAGAACAGGTTAAAGGTTTTGCGGTTACGTTGTTTCTTGGGATTGCATTAAACATGTTTACGGCGATTTACTGTGCGCGTGTTATCATGGATGTTTTCGAAGCCCAACGCTGGATCAAAACATTCAACATGTTACAACTATTCCGGCGACCGAATATTAATTTTCTTGAGGCGAGGGTTTTTACTGTTACGTTTTCGATCATCATCATTATTATTGGTCTTGCGGCGGTTATTGCACGTGGTCGGGGAATTCTTGATATTGATTTTATCGGCGGAGTTTCCATCGAAGTCGTGTGCAAGGAATCGCAAGATATTGGGCAAATTCGTTCCAAACTTTACGAAAAAGATAAAACAATCGCTGAAGAAGAAAATCGTTTGAACGATCTTGCGGTTCAAAATGTTCAGATGAATCTCAATAACGAACAAGATAAAAAAACGCAGGAAAACACGCACTTTATTGTTACGACATCCATTCCGCAACTTGCCGGCGGTCGGGAAGTAAAACCGGAACAATATTTAGCGACTGTTCGTAATATTCTGAAAGAAACTTTTGGTGATGCGTTGGTTTATTGTAAATTGGATTACACGTTTGGCGAAACGGTCAAGGTTGGCGAGCGTAATGAAACGGAGATTCAATTGGACGTATTTCCAACCGTCAACCATGACGCACTCCGCTCAATGCTCAATGCGGCAATTCATAAAGCGATTACGGCAAAGGAATTAGAAAACGATTTTGCTTTTTCTATTTCGCGTGAAAACTTTACGGAAGGCAGTCAACAATCCTATTCTGATTGGACAATCAAAGCGCAAGCCTCAAAAGAACTTCTTGACAAGATTTTTGGTTCTTTGAAATCGGAGATGGACGGTACGCCGTATTTTCCGACATCGACAACAGTTGGCGGATCGGTTGCTTACGACACGCGGGTAGCGGGTTTAGCGGCGATTTTTACGAGTCTTATTTTTATTATTTTTTACATTTGGTTCCGGTTTCACCGGTTAGTTTATGGTCTTGTGGCGGCGATTGGGTTATTCCATGATGTTTTGGTTGTTTTGGGGTTAATTGCGCTTAGTGCGTGGTTAGCAACACCGCTTTCATTTTTACAGGTTGAGGAGTTTAAAATTGGTTTACCGGTGGTTGCGGCGTTTTTGACTATTATTGGTTATTCTATTAACGACACGATTATTCTTTTTGATCGTATCCGTGAAAATATCGGCAAAAGTCCGGTTCTAACCGGTAAAATGATTAACAACGCAATTAATCAAACGTTGTCCCGAACAATTCTGACTTCATTGACCACGTTTATAGTTTCGATAATTTTGTATTTCTGGGGTGGTCAAGGAATTCACACGTTTGCGTTTACTATTTCGTTGGGTGTTTTATTTGGAACATATAGTACAATTGGTCTTTGTGCTCCATTACTTTACTGGATGGTATGCCGTGATCGTGAAACCAATGAACCTAAAAATGAATTCCAAAAAGAACGATAATCAAAAATATCCCTGAAATATTACAATACAAAAAATCAAAACAGAAAAAATCAAAACAATTAACCTTAAATTATTAAGAGGTTTTCTATGTCAACATCAGAAATTCCCGATGCCACCGGTATGACTTTTGAAAAGGTTTGGCTTGCCATCCATGAAACTCAGAAACTGATTCGGGAAAACACCGAACAACAAAAAGAAACCGATGAGCAAATAAAACAACTAAGTGAACAACAGAAACAAACGGATATACAATTAAAACAAATCAGAAAAGAAATCAGAAGGGATTTAAAACAGACAGACCTGCAAGTCAAAAGAACTTC
>JAISNF010000075.1 GCA_031276415.1 Planctomycetaceae bacterium | reverse complement strand
ATAAATAATGTGCATAAATTGTGCGTAATGTTCTTTCTCCGGCGGGAACCAAGTTTCATCATCCGGTAATCCGCCAAGTCCGCTTTCCGCATCGAAATCAAAAATGCCAGACCGCGTAAACCGATCCTCACCCCAACCCTTGCGGTCAAGATATTCGGCTTCAAGATAGGTTCGCCCCACACGGTTTGCGTTGCGTAAAACTATTGGGAAACACTTATTACACAAACACTTTTCGTCAATAATAACGTTGCGATTTCCGCAACGCCGGCATGTCCCACGATGATGCTTTTTCTTAAATTTCGTAGCCATGTTTTTCTCCAAAATAAAAAGATGTTGAAGTCATTCAAAATTCCTACCTAATATCACTTAAACATATTTCCACAAAATTCCACAAAACGTTTAGTGTGTACCACAAAATAATTAAGTGTGATTCACAATCTAATTAATTGTTGAAATTGGGGAATTTAGGATTGTTCAGTCTGGAAGTAATCATTGCGTTATAGGGCAAAATTCACAGTAAAAATTAACTGTGGTGAAAAAAATTCTGGTTTGACACATTTATTCGTTTTGGCTCATTAATTTCGCCCTCTACCTACCAAGAAATATGCACTAAATCGCCACTTTTAAGGATGTGCATATTTGTAAACCATTGATATAAAAGAAGATAAAAAAATAAAAATGCTTAAAAAAATATGTACATAATCGCCACTAATGCATAATTTGTAATTGTGGAAAATATCAAAAACTGTGGACATAAAAAAACACCCATCAGAATTAACCTGATGGGTGTTAAAATAAAGTGATTGGGTAAATTGCTAACTATTCAATATTGCTTTGAGATTTTCGGCATTTTCCCAAAGGGTTCGCAACACGATGGCATTTTCATCCCTGATACATCGACTTACAATATCCTGACTTGTGCCGATTCTTTTTGCCAATTCTTCCTGTGTAGGACGCGGAAGAATATCACCATCAGAAACATAATAATGATCTTTTGCCAGACGGTAATGCTCCTTCAGTTCATCAACCAGGCGTGTAATCTTTGCTTCACGACTTCCCCGCCGAGTTGGTGAATCGATCTTATTTTTTACTTCCGGCTGAAGTGTCGCTTCGATTTTTTCCTGATCAAATTGAATGGTATAATTTTCGTCCAAAAAACTAACACAATCCCACGCAATTCCACGATTGGGTAACACAATATCCAGTGTTTCCAGGTAACAAGTTCTTGGAGTTACAAAAATAGATTCAGGATAATGTTTCAGTATCGCCGCAACACTTTTCAAATCATCTTCCGTAACACGCCGGATATAGACAAAAGACTGTTGACCCCTCCGTCCCCATTTCCAGACTTGATTCGGTATGATTTCAGTAACTGCTCCTTTGATACCGACTTGATCACGGAATAAGTCCATCATCGGTTGTACACGCACTTGCCAAACCCGAAACGATTTCGGATTAACTCGTTTGATAGGAAAACAACAGACACGCCAGTAAGTCGTCTTGCCGTTTTTATCGCGAAAAACATCAACCGGAGTCTCGTCTTTACATCGCGGACAATAAGCGTACATTTCCGGTGTATCACGAACAAATATTCCTATTCGTTCCATCGGTTTGTGATCCGCTCCATGCAATGAACCGGCATAAAATCGCGGATTATCGTAAGCAAAAGCACACAGTACTTTCATCCAAAACGAATCGCGAATAAATTTTTCCCGTTTAGGGGATTGTTGAATGGTACTAATCATTGTGAAACCTCCCATTTTTTAAGGTACTTTAACATCGTTTCAACCCGCATCGCATCCTTGCAACGAATAACCATTTGATGTGGTGTGAGTTCAACACACAACACTCCTGCCCTCCGTCCTCGTTTGGGCTTAAAATGAAAACGAATTGTCACTTGACGAACTTCGGCATCATTGAGATTGCGCTTCTCTTTGCGGAGTAAGGTATTAATCGGACAAAAAATATTCCCTTTTTTCTGTACTCCAAAAGAAGAAACAGAAGTAATGTCTTTCCACAACAAATCCATGTGGCTGATCTCGGCTCGAAGACAATCACCAGGCTCTGTTGCTAACACAAATTTGGAATCTTTCAATTTTTCGATATCATAATTCGGTTTGATCAATGGTGGTGGTTCGATCTCATAAATCGTCCGAATAAACAGATTTTCCAATTCCTCTTTAACTGTTTTCTCCAGTTTTGCGGAAAGTGCAAGTGTTCCCTCATTGCTGTTCACTTCGAACACCACTTCAAAAACAGGTTTGACCATAATCGGAACAAGAATTGATTCGTGATTGTGTTCCAAATAAGGAATAGGGTGATCGTCAGGATAGGCAACCACACAATAACGTCCATCATCCCGTTCAAATGTTTCCACCGTACAAACCTGACCACGGTTTTGTTTCTCTCCGAAAAATTTCTGTAATTCCGTTTTCAGTTTGTTAAGCCGCTCATCCGTAACAGGAATTTTTCCTGTGGGGAGTCCTGTACGTTTCCGAAAAAAGGATGCACGATTGACTTGTAACAGTTTTTGGGCTTTCGTAAACACTTCGCGATGTTCCGTCCAAACCCAAATCGCCTGAAGGTACGCAGAGGGATGTGCCTTGAAAATCAAGTCCAGATAGGAAAGACCATACAGTTTAGCGGCTTCACTAATTGCTGCAATACCTTCCTGATCTGCAAGCGCAACAATTTCCCGAACGATTGCTTCGGCTTGTGCTTTTTGTTCTGCCGGAACAAGATCATAAGCCGCGATGACTTTGGGTAAATCATAAGAGTGCATCTTCTCCCAATCAAACCCAAGATCAATTCCGACATCTTGTAAAAACCAACGCAGAACTTTAAATGGTGTCCGGCGCAAAACGGTATTCATTGAAAAACTTTTTGACATAAGAATCCTCCTAAAAAATAGTTGAGTAAAATCTAGTATGTAACGTAATTGGGATTCTCGTCCGTGAAATAAACTCCTGGTACATATCATTGTTTCCCATGTCAATGATAT
>JAISNF010000068.1 GCA_031276415.1 Planctomycetaceae bacterium | reverse complement strand
GTTGTATCGGCGTATTCGCTGATTTGACTCTGTTTTCGGACGGAAACGGAAAACAAAAAAATCTTTTTTTTCTTTTTTGATATGGGAGTCCTGCTTTAATAGGGCGGTCATCAGAGGTATATTTAAGAAAATTCCACAACAAAATTACTAAAAATTCTATCCTACAAGATATTGGAGGTTCATCATGGAAAATAGTATTCTTTCTATTTTGGCTGCTGGTGGCGGAATATTGTTGTTTTCTGTCATTGGGTATTTGTTTGTTGCGGTTATTGTTGGTATTCAGGTTTATACGTTTGCCATAACACGATGCGTGAAGTTACCAAAACTTACCTTGCCGCCAAAACTGTATCGTATTTTTCGCCAAACTGACGAATGGGCAGAGGAAAACGGTTTTCATTACGTGGGAATTTTTCGGTTTCAAATAATGATTCTTGCGGTCTGGGAAAATCCTGAAAAATCAACGTTTCTCGCTCAATATCTCAACTTCAACGGTCCTTATTTCGGATTCGAAACACTTTTTGATAACAATCTTTATATTGAAACCGGTAATGTACGTGATGGAATGTTGTTGCCGACATTTCCCGGTTATTATATGCAACATTTTCCCAAAAAAAGTCTTGAGGAACTTTGGGAATTACACACGGAATCTGTTCGGTATTTAATAGAATACGGCAAAATTCAACAAACACCGTTTCGTCCCGATTTCCCGTGGGGTAATATTCCGCCAGCCGATCCATTTGCGGAACAACAACTATTGGCGTTTGAAATTTTCCAAACGACGGAAATTCGTAATCTTTGTAAATATCTTCGTAGTTTGTCACTTTTTCCGTTACGTTGGGGGTATTGGTATTTTTACCGCCGTTTTTTCTGGGTTCACAAAACAATTCAGGAACAAGTCGAAATGGGACGGCTTGTTTTGCCGCAGGAATTGCCGCCGGATTACGAAAAATATTTTGTCCGTTGGTCGCCGAAAAAACAGTTGGACGGCTTTGAACCCATAGAACGAACAACCCTTTTTGATAATTCATTTGATAATTCAACAACAGAAATAGATGCGGAATCCTTGTATTCCCGCGAATATGCTGTTGAACCCAAAACAATAGGACTGTTCGGCAAATCAATCGGCTGGATTTTTACGCTGGTGCTTGCCGTTTTATGCGGTATTTTGCCGCTCTATTGGGGAATATCCAACTATTTCGGTTACAAAGCGTTGAAACAAGTTCAACAATCATTGGCAACACAAAACTTCGACGAAGCCCTCGAAAAAGCCGATAAAATACGCTTCAACCATTACAAACACGAGGCGATAACTCTCGTCGCAAAAGAATATGCCAGTGTAGAACGTTACGACAATGCGCTGAAAACTGCTTCTCTTTTACCACAGGAAAAAAATAGAAAAGGAACTTTCAATAGTTTTCAAAAAAACGATCTATTAGAATTTATTGTTTCAGCCAAAGCCGCCGACGAACAATTTGACGATCTTGATGAAATTATCCGGCAAATAGATAGTGATTATTATAAGAATGGTATGTACCGAAATATTGCCGTTGCTCAAGCCAAAGCCGGTTTAATGGATGATGTTGAAAAAACATTGGAACAATTGAAACAATTTAAAGGTGATGGAATAAAAAACAGTATAAAATTAGATATTGCTCGGAATATTTTCGATCTTGGGCGAACCGATGAAGCGATTACGCTGGTCAAGACAATACAAGATTCGGAAGAAATCTATGATGATAAAATTATGCGTTTCTGTGAAATAGCCCAAAAGTTAGTTCAAAAAGGCGATATTGAAACTGCACGACAATTACTTTTTGATGCGGTTGAAATTAGGGACAAATTCACAGAAAAATATGATTCTAATAATCTATTACAAGAAATACTTAACGTTTTTCGCAAGGCGGGAAAACCGGAAGAAGGTTTGCGTTTTGCTCAGGAAATGGCACTACACTATCCTGCTGACGATAATAAAAACGATAATAAAAACGATAATGAAAACGATAATGAAAACAAAGAAAATGAAGAACCAATATGGAAATTAACACCGTCTGATGTTGTTCTCTGTGAAACAGCCATTCTAAATGCCGAACTTGGAAACTATGCGGAAGGATGGAAAATATTGGAATCAATTCCGGCATTGTTTGAAAATTTTTCTTCATCTCTGCCGTATGAAAGAGATAATTTATTGATCAAATTTTTTCATGCCGGACAAAAACACGGTATCAATATGAAAACAGAAATAAAACATATCGAAGAAATTATTAAACCTGCATTCGAAGCCACTGTTGATCCGAAAACAGAAATCAAATTATTAGGACGATTATTTGGTTTCCAGATTGCTGCCCGATGTTTTGAGGATGCCGTTACAACAGCCAAACGCCGCGAGAAAATTAAACAACACGACGATTATCCAACCTTAAATGAACTTTGGGAAAGAATCACATTAGAACAGGCTAAAGCAGGAAAAATTGATGATGCTTTGGAAACGGTTAAAAAACTTAAAACGAATGATTTTATATGGCAAAGTATTATTATTGCAGAGGCGAATGCTGATCGGTTTGACGAAGCAATTCAACATCTTTCCCATTGCAAAGATAAATCTTGGCGTGAAGGGACTTTGCATGAGATGATTAAAATTCGGATCAATAAGGGACAACTGACGGAATCGGAAAAGATGTTGGAATTATTGAAGACGCCGGAAAGTAAGGTTGACGTGTTGCTTTCATTAGCCGAAGCCAATTATGAATCGGAAACGAAAGATGTTGCTGACCGGCTTGTTACGCAATCGATTTCGTTAATGAATCAATGTTTGGCTCCTTCGTGGAGTGAACCGAAACCGAAACAATTTTTACGGACGGCGATTTTGTTATCAAAACTTGGTCATTTTTCTGAAGCGTTAATTATGGCGGAGCGGATTTCGATTCTTTCGGTTCCGAAGCGGGTTACGGCGTTGCGTGCGATTGCCGACGCTCAAACTGCCGCCGGAAAACTTGATGACGCCCAAACAACCCGTAAAAAAATTCGATGGCGTTTCGCCCAAAAATGAAGTCCGCAGAATAATCGCAGATAAAAAACTTGTCCGCAGATTACGCAGATAATCGCAGATGTTTTTTAAAATACAAAACAATCTGCGTAATCTGCGGACAAGTTTAAAAATCATCTGCGGACGAGTTCCTCCGAGTCTGTGAATTTTGGAAAAATACAAAGATTTTGCGGATAATAACGATTTTATGGTCGATATAAAGAAATAGTTGAGAAATTTGTCGAAAATTTATATTTTGGCAAACGTATTTTCCATTTCCCCCTTTCAATTTGTAATTCGGCTATGAGACAGACTCATTTCTTTTCCGTTTTGGCGGTTTTTTTAGTTGTTTGTTCTGTTGGTTGTCGGATGTGCGGTACGCAATATGATTATTGTACACCTGCTTACACAGGACGAACAGAAGACTATCGCGGTTGTGATCCGTTATACCGTGCCGGTTCAATTTTCAGTTATGACAATTGCGGCGGCAACGAAATAAGCGAGATAAACGAGATAATAGATGGCGAAGAGCAAATTATTCGGGCGACGAATGCAGGAAATTTTGGTGTTACGACGCCGTTTGGTCAGAGTTCTTCCGGTTCATCCCGATTGGAGCCGCGTTCGGGAACTTCTATCGGCAGACCAACATTGGCACCAAATCCAAACGGTAATTATCCAAACGGCAATAAAAATACTGATGAACCGGAAGACGAACCGGAAAATGAAAATATTTTACCGGG
>JAISNF010000013.1 GCA_031276415.1 Planctomycetaceae bacterium | reverse complement strand
TTCCCGAACTCGAATACGCAATTCTTTATCATCTGATATAAAACAGGTTTCCTTGTTCTTCTTTGCTGCATTTACTAGTAACTTCACAATCATCGGGTCTGCATACGCTCCTATTTTCGCATCTATTGTCACCGGCTCAATCCGCAACAAACCCATTTTTTGGAATTGTTCAACACGGTTAATTGCTAAACGAGCCCTACGATTACGTTCATTTCCAATTCCGCCATCCTTACCCGTTTTCTTTTTGACATTACATATCTCATCGAATTGCACACCATAAAGCACGAGTTGTTGAGAATGTTGCTGCAAAACAGATCGTATTGCAGAAAACAATGCATCGTAATTCTCGTTCATCCAAATGTTGGAATCAATCACAAAACAAGGAACGTTAATAAAACTAATTAGTCGTTCCCGTTTGTGCTTGTACTCTTCATTTTGTTGTTCATGGTCACTCCATATTACCCATACCACTACAATTACAATAAGAAAAAAAATTATTATTATCATTGGATACTACCTTGTTATGGTTGTTATTGCAAAAATTTCAGGTAACTGTTAAAAGAAAATGGAAACACAACGCATCAATTTGTTTTTCGTGATTGTGGGATCTGCCGTCTATACAAGACAGCCTTATTAGTATCCCCCCAATTTAGTTTTTTATACTTCGCATGGTAAAAAATTCCCCTTTATTTCGTAGAGGACTCCCTAAATTATTTGGAAAATTTACAGAACAAAAGTGTAATTTTTAACCGTGCAAAGTATAGACGTTCCTCTTATTCTATTCATCACCCTGGACATTGTATTGTTATCATTGAATTTGATTGTTCTTATTTTGTATCCGTCTGCTCTAATCGCAACAGTTTCTCCCGCCTCAAACGTCCAACCGATTTCCATATGCCCGATTTCCTTCTGTCGCTGATGTGGTAAAAGATCAAATCGACAATTCGTGCTGCTTTTTCCATCTCTTGATGTTACTTCCAAACGTAAAGAAAGATGTTCATCGCTCAAATTCGATTTATAAACTTTTTACGATATGATTATTCCTTTTTGGTTTCTCGGCGAAATTACCGATTACCAAAATTCTACAAAATTATTTTTTTGTTCGCAAGAGGGTAGAAAATCATTTTTCAAGAAATGCGATTTCCGATGCGGTTTGGACTTGTTTACTTGCGAATGCGGTTCAAAAAGATGGTAAACACTTTTTTCAGTAAGGAACACTAAAAAGAAAATTGTCATCAGATTATTTTTAAATACAAAAACGAGTCCGCAGATGACGCTGATAATCGCAGATTGTTTTTAAAATAGATAACAACAAAAAGATGAAACCATAAACAAAGTTAAAGCAACAAAAAAATTGTTTGTTTATTTTGTTGTTTCGTATTCTCAAAAGACAATCTGCGCTCATCTGCGTAATCTGCGGACAATTTTTCGTTTCCGTATTTTCATGCGATTAAGAAAATAGACTGTTATCTGGAACATTTGCAACAAAAACGTACTTTTACGAGCATCTTAAATGTACGGTATATTCTTTTTGATTAACCGGCAGCCGAATGGTTCGGCTTGCTGGTGATAAACCTTTTTTAGAACAATAAATGAAATATTATGTTTGACAAATTAAAGACATTTTTTTCAGGATTGAGTTATGCCTGGAAGTATGGTGATGTTCTCCGTAATGTAACGGTAACGTTTCGTCAATTCCCCGGTTGGGATGATTCCGAATTGTTACGGTTATGGATTCGTCCGCTTCTTCAGAACGTCTCGGTCTTGACCGTTTTGACTAAAACGCCGATTGACGATGTGATTGCAGCGGCGGCGATTCATATTATCGACAACAATAATTCATGGGCGGCTGTTTATGCTCTTGCCCAACTTGTCCGCGATGGTTTTGGATACGAGGGAGCATTGATTCCCCAATGCATTGGTAACGATATTTCAGTAGAGAGTATCGCCCGTGATGCTTGCCCGGAATGTCCTGCTGTCGGTCTTACCGCTCTTGGAATTATTCTCTATCTGTTACAACGAAAATAGAGAATAGTTTGATAGTGGAGAGTGGAGAGTATTGCATGCGTTATTCAAAACAGATTTTCGTTTAAATAACAATACTCTCCCTACTCCGTTTTGATTCTTTTACCTTCTAACAAATTATTTTTTATAATGAACAAATATATTCAAGATATAGTTTCAACAATACTGTTTATCATTCTGCTGGTTTTTAGCGGTATCGGTATTGTAGAAACAATAACAAAACTGACAGGTCATTCGAACATTGATCTGTTGGTCATTCAGGATGAGAAACCGTTACCGAAAACAGAACATGACATTTCCGGTACATCAACGGAATCGTCCGAATTTATTTCAGGCGAAGTTTCTGCGAATCTTGGTGAACTTTGTGTCTTTCAGTTGAATGATCCAACCGCTCAGGCAGATTGGGTCATTGTTCCTGAAACGAAATTTTATATTGATTCGTCCGGTTCGTCTCTGGCGTTTGCATCGAATGTTCCCGCAAGATACACGATTATTGCCGCAATAATCGTTGACGGGCAATCAAAAATTCTGACGCATATTATTGATTACGGAATTTCGCCGGAACCAAGCCCTTCACCATTACCGAATCCGAAACCGCAACCGAACCCGGAACCGGAACCAGTTACATTATCAAATTGGGTCTGTAAAAATGTTCCGCCGCTAGGATATTCACAAGCATCGGCACTGGCAACGTGTTATGAATCGGTTGTAACGGAAATTAACGAAGGACGGATTCAATCGCCGACAGCGGCGTACTCGCTGATTCGTACCGCCTCGCAGTCCAAAATCAATATCAATCTTTGGCGACCATTCCTTGACCAATTATCAATAAAAATAACGGAAAATCTCAACGGCAGTACGGATATTCATAAACTTGGAACAATTTTTTCCCAGATCGCGGAGGGACTTCATAAAAGTGTACCTATCCCCTCTGGATCGGATTAACGTTATGACGTGGATATTTTCAGAAGCATTATTATTAAAACATTTATGCGAACACTCGACTGCTTTTCCGGCATCGGCGGCGGAATTATCGCATCACAAATTCTCGGACACCGCATCGTCTGTGCCATCGAAAGGAACAAGTATTGCCAAGACATCCTCGTGCATCACCAAAACGCCGGTCATCTTGAGCCGTTCCCGATTTGGGACAATATCGCAACATTTAACGGGCGAGAATGGAAAGGCTCTGTTGACCTCATTCAAGGCGGATTTCCGTGTCAAGATATCAGCGCGGCGGGTAACAAAATCGGCATCAAGGGAGAGCGGAGCGGACTCTGGAAAGAGATGTTCCGAGTCATTTGCGAAGTTCGACCGCGTTACGTTTTCGTGGAAAATGTCCGAGACTTGCTTGTTCGAGGATTGCCGGTTGTCCTTGCCGACCTTTCCGGCGCAGGGTTCGATGCGGAATGGTGTCTGCTCTCCGCGGCTTCCGTCGGAGCGGGACATAAACGTAACCGGCTGTGGATTCTTGCGAAACAGCGTCTTGTTTCCGACACCCTCGACCTGCGGTGTCGGCGGCTCTTGGGGCAAAAGTCGATTCCGCACGATTTTTGGAATCGACAGCAGAAAGATGAACCCGATGTGGCTTGCGAATATCATGGGTTTCCCAACCGATTGGACGCATATCGAGGATTCGGAAACGCACAGGTACCCCTCTGTGCCGCAATGGCTTTCTCTCTTCTCTACCAACGATTAAACGTTGCAATAGGATAGAAGAGAATTTAATTTATTTAACGATTATTTATTTAAGATAAGGAGAATTTATGGGACGAATATTAAACCGCCGGATATGGACAGCAGCGCAAATAAAGCGTCGTCAA
>JAISNF010000594.1 GCA_031276415.1 Planctomycetaceae bacterium | reverse complement strand
AAAACACAACACCACCAAAAACATCAAAACTATTCCGGTAAAAAAAATATAACGGTTCATCGTAAAAACTGGGAAGTTGAAAATTCAGAATATTAATAAAAGGAATTGAAAAAGTAGATGAAAAAAAACTATGTTACCAACATAATTTTTTGGTCTTACATTTACTACAACATTTACTGCAACGCAACCTCAAATTCGTTCAACGTCTTACTTTCGAATACATCGGATATTAGCGATTCCAACGCAATCGGATCAGACATCTGACGAATTGACGTTTCAATATGTTTAGGAATTTTGGTAAACTTTTTACGCAAAGCCGCTAAGACCATTCTTTGTCCGGCTTCTGTTTTACCTCTTGCTTCACCTTTGGCTTCGCCTCTTGCTTCGGCTTCTTCGAAAATCGTCATAGTCATTGATTTTGTCCTTTCTTTGAAAATAGGTTTTAATGCTTCATTGACCATTTCAGAGTCCAACCGTTTTTTACGGGCAGCGAAAACTTTAGCGGCAAATTCAAGAAGTTCGTTTGTCAAAATCATTTGTTGCTCCGCATCATCAATTTCAATGAGCGGCAACATGGCATCGGCAAATTCGTCTTCCATACCTTCGGTCATTTTTTTCAAAAAACCCAAGCCAAGACGCAACTCCGCACCGCCACGTAACTTATCGTTATCTATTGCCGGTAAATCAATAAGATCATATTTAATTTCCGGCACGGCACCGATTGGTTGTCCGTTTTCATCTTTCGGCAACCAATCTGCCAATTGTGTATAACGCCGACGGCGTGGTTTTTTACCGGTTCGCAGGACAATGAAATAAATCGCCGATAAAACTTTTTGTTTTTCTTTGAGTTCTGCCCACCAAATCATGTTGGCTAAACCAAGCAGTCGAATAGGCAATGTCTTGAGTGAACTTCCAACATGTTCAAATAAAATCACCGCTTTCATGTTGCCGTTACTATTTTTCAGCGGACAACAAAACATCAAATCCACAATTCGCTCGTTACCTTTCATTCCAATATAATGAGTCGGCGCAGGATAGATTTTATTTATCTCTATATTGCTAACGAATTGCGGATCGGCGTAATTTTGCAAAAAATCAATAAACACCAATATCCGCCCAAAAATATTTTTGACAAAAGTATCATAAATATTACCTGGTCGTTTAGTTGGTTGTTTTTTCGAACGTTTTCTTGATTTTTTTGCAGTTTTGTGATTCATAACGGTTTGGTAAATCTTCCGGTAATTTACTTGAAATATCAACTTTTTTGGAAAACACTTTTAGGAGACACTCAAAAACAGTGATGATTTTAGGATTTGTTTTATTTTGTGTCAACAACCCGAAACTGTTCAACATTGATATTTCCGTATTTTGGCGGAAAATATTACAAAATTTATTCTTTATTGAAAAGTTCACTTTATTTGGTTGTTTGCCTGTTTTTGTTCCGAATTTATCCGACGAACAAACACAGGATACAAATAACCAATGCGAAAAGTGCAAGACCTTCAACCAGAGCGGCGGTAATAAACATCAATGTTCTGAGTTGTCCGAGCATTTCCGGTTGTCTGGCGGATGCTTCGATGACTCGTGATCCGATAAGACCAATTCCGATGCTACCGCCGATAACCGCCAAACCGGCTCCAATTCCTACACCAAGATAGCCAAGTGAAGTCTTGGTAAGTGTAAGCGAACCTGCTGTTCCGGTGCCATCTTGCGCCAAAGCAATTGCTGGGGCAAACATGAGGAACAAAACAAAACAAAAAACAACAATTCGAGCAAACTTGTTCACGAAAAATCTCCTTGTTTTAATGGATTTTTAATAGTAATGGGTTTAAAAGGAAAAAAACATTCAGAGTTTAAGTTTTAAATTAAAAATTAAAAAACTTTAAATTCGGAAGTTTTTTTTTGATTCATTAGTGTTGGTGTATTGCCATTCCGATATACACGGAAGTTAAAAAGGTAAAAATGTACGCCTGAAGGAAGGCGACAAACAATTCAAGAAAACTAACGCACACGGCTGTTACAATAACCAAAAAAGTAATAGGAATCCACGCATAAATCGCCCATGCGGACATAGGAATAAACGCAAGGAACACGCCAATCATCAGGTGACCGCCAAACATATTCGCCATAAGACGAATACACAAGGAACAGTGTTTCACAAAAAAACTGAACACTTCCAAGACAAACATAAACGGAGCCAAAACAATTCCAATCACTCCGTCCATCGGTGGAATCATTCCGAGCCAAAAACCGGTAACACCGTGATAAATCATTCCGGTGGCAACGACGACAACAAACGTGCAAATTGCCAAAACTCCCGTAACCATGACCGAACCGGTCGGCGAACCTGCCCATGGAAGCATTCCGCCAAGATTACAGAACAGAATAAAGAAAAAAAGCGTCCATAAATAAGGAATAAACGGCGCAGCATCTTTTTTTCCGATTGAGGGAACAATTACTTCGTCTTTCATATAAACGAGAAAAACTTCAATTAAATTCCAAAAACGCCCCTTGACAGGTTTGCCGCCGCGAATCCGTGCTGCTAACGGTAAAAAAATAATACCCATCAAAATAGCCGCTGCTATTTCAATCAATATGAACTTTGTTATTCCCAGATTAATCAGAAATTCGGGAATTTCGAGATGATAAAACGGAAGATGAAAATAGTCCGTATCCTTAACGTGTCCGGCAACAATGTCTTCAATATTTATTCCGCCACTCATTTTTTATGGACAATTAAAAACTGATAAATGAAAATATTAAAAAATATTAAGATGAAAGAAATTTTATTCCAACATCATTATTTTTTACGTTAATTTGAATTTTTTTATTCTAAATTTATTCCAATGCGCCCAATTGTGTAGTCAAAAACAATTCGGAATTGGTCTTTGGATTATTTTTATTTATTGATCGAATCATTTTGGGAGGCAATTCTGATGAGTTGCCAAAATCCCAGAACGGCTCCGAGCAAGACTCCAAGTACAACAAACAGGGCAACAGTACCAAACAAATAATCCAGTCCTACGCCGATTATTGCCGGAAAAACCATTTCAAACCCGATATTGGAAATCCGAACCGCTAAAGCAATATCTTTTCGGGGACGGTCAACATCGGAATTATTTTCCTCTGTTTTTTTCGTATTTTGTATTTCACTGTTCACGGTTCTGAATTGTACATTCCTTCTCAACTATTGTCAACCGGAACCCCGTTTGAGTCAGTTGTGTGTGTGTGTCAATTTTGCTACTGAGGTTGTTTTGTTAGGAAAATTAGGTGTAAATGGGGTTGTTGATAGTTAATAATTCGCAATACGAATTACAGCCGCAACGGTTGTAATTCCGTTTTCCTCCGTCCTGAAAGGACAATACAAACCAGTCCTACCCAACGGGTAGGGTTAAAATTGCCAACAACAATTTCGCCCTGAAAGGGCAACATAGAATAGTTAATAGTTCGTAGTTAATAGTGAATAGTTTCGCAAGCGGAATTCAAAAGGTAACCCAACATTTCGCCGGAAACATATTCACCTATCTTTTTTTACCATTTGATTATTTTGGGCGGACTTTTAGGCAGGTTCTTTCGACAATTTGATTGGGACTATAATATCTGCACTACGATAATTGCTCATATTACCGCTGTCATCAGCAACGATAATCTTCAAATCTATTGAGTCAAGGAGAGACCAGATAGTTTCATCTAATATACTAATTGTTATATTTTTTTGTTTTTTGTTGAATTGAATTGTTATCGCCCCTTTATATGTAAAGATTCCGTTCTCATTGATGTCATTTAATATCCAGTCACCAATTGAGTAGAAATTGAGATCATCATCTTCATTGATATCCTCAGCAATATCGTTAATAGAAATGACCAACGGCTGAGATTTAGGAGTTAGTTCATAATATGGAATAGTTTTAGCGACGGGTGGTTTATTTGTTCCAATTACGGTGATTGTAAAATCTTTCGTTTCAGAAA
>JAISNF010000567.1 GCA_031276415.1 Planctomycetaceae bacterium | reverse complement strand
GATAGAAAATATCTGGAAGTTGCTCATATTCATGAAAAAAGTAACTGGCAAATATTGGTTAAGGTCGTTCTTCCATCGGCACTTCCCAATATTTTTACGGGTTTACGAGTTGGTATCGGTATTGCGTGGATGTGTGTTGTTGGTGCCGAATTAATCGCTGCTTCTTCCGGTGTTGGTTATTTGATTATGTATGCCCGTGAATTACTTCAATCCGACGTAATGTATGTAGGTGTTTTTTCAATAGGTCTCACCGGATTTTTAATCGATAGATTAATCAGAATGATAGAACGAAAATTGTTAAAATGGAACATTAATATCGTAGGACGTATCGAAAAATAAACCGACATCCTACCTCTTAATTTTGGGCATGAACTATAGAAATACAAAAAGTATGATGAAGCATTTTTTGTATCTATTTTAGTTATTCAGCAGAAAGAATAGAATGAATCTAACAGTTCCTTTATCTATCCAACACCTGACCAAAGTTTATCAAACTGAAAACGGTTATGTGGAAGCGTTACACGATATTAATTTTATGGTCAATCCTGGAGAGTTTGTCAGTATTGTCGGTTCAAGTGGTTGCGGTAAAAGTACGTTATTACGGATTATCGTGGGGTTGGAAAATAATTTTCAGGGAAACATTTTGTTAGGTGATGATCTTATCAAAGGGACAAACGTGAATCGTGGGATGGTTTTTCAAGAAGCCCGTCTTTTTCCTTGGTTAACGGTTGAACAAAATATTGATTTCGGATTAGTCAATAAATACACAAAAAAAGAAAAAAAAGAAATTGTAGAAACACATATTGCATTGGTTGGACTGCATGGTTTTGCCCAATCTTATCCTTATCAACTTTCTGGAGGAATGCAACAACGTGTGAGTATTGCTCGTGCTTTGGTCAATAATCCGAAAATTTTAACTCTGGACGAACCTTTTGGAGCATTGGATGCCCTCACACGAATCCAGATGCAACAAGAAATTCTTCGCATTTGGGAACAGGAAAAAACAACGATGCTTTTGGTAACTCATGACGTAGATGAAGCTATTTATCTTGCGGATCGAGTTATTCTTCTTTCAAGCCGTCCAGGAACGATCAAAAAAATAATTCCAGTTAATTTACCGCGTCCGCGCGACCGAAGTAGTTACGATTTTATGAGGATCAAAAGAATAATTTACAAAGAATTATTTGATCAAGATACTGCCTTTCTAGATTATGCCATTTAATAAACCAGATTTTGTAGAATTGTTAATAGTTTTGAAATTTGGGGTGACAATTAATATCGCCTAACTCTTGATTATTGACGTAAACAATGATAAAAAATTTACTTTACAATAAATAAGTTCAAAAAAAATTATAATAAAAATTCATGCTTATTGTAATAATAAGTGCAAGCCATTTGGATACACCAAATGATAATTTAAAAGCACTTGACTCTTTATATATCGTGTTTCTAAAAATTGTTCTAAAAGTCGATATGCTGAAAAATCAAGGGTTTCACAAATACAGTTTCGATAATATTAGCGATGTTTTCGTTTTGTAATATGAAGAAATCAAGTAAAACGCATATAAGTTCTTTTAATTTAACTGGTTATGAACTTTGCAAAAATCCAGTTTTAATTTCTTTCCTAAACATTGTCCGAAATTCCGAATAAACAGTTAAATCTCGCTTGAAATTCAAAGGTTTCAGATTGATCCGATAAAAAAATAGTAAGATCATTTTCTGTTGCAGTTCTTAGGTTTTGTTCTGTTTCCAGTAAGATGTCGCCATTGCCGATTTTCCAGAATAAGGCAACTAATCCGTACCAATAAATAACTGTAGCCTCGTCAAGAATTAAAAAAATTCCACCAAGCCGCTCAAACTCCTCCCGCAATTCGTTGGCTTTCCATTTCGGAGAAAAATTACACCGCTGATCAGCAATATAAACACATCGACCATTTGGATTTTCATTCAAAAATTCAATGGCACGACGTAGTATAGCAGAGACAACCGACCAATTTTTCGACGTATTAATGAAAAAACCAAAAGGAATTATCTCGGAAATTTCCTCATTTCTTACATCCTTTATTGTAGAAACAAAATATCCAGTCCTAGTTGTATATTTTTCTTTTCCTTCATTATTGTCACGAATAAATCTCCGGCTTTGCAGCCAAATTTCCAACGCTTTTTTGAGATACTCTGATTCAGGATCCCAACTATCAAAATCCGCCGCAACAGTTTCTTGAGCAATTCTGTATTCCACCGCAAGACACTCCGAAACGGAAGGAAACAAAACCGGAACCGAATCAGAATCCCGAACAATACGATTAGCAAGATAAATAACTTCACGCGGCGATAAATCAGCATTCAATTCCGTATCAAATTGTTCAAGTAACCAACTTTTCACCAATTCTTCATCTTTATCTTTTTCAGGAAAAATCGTATCAAATCGCGTTATAATAAGTTCTTTGGCTTGTTCGCGGGTACAATTAGAAAGAGGTATTTTATTACTTTCCAGCCGATCCGAAAACGCACGATCCGAATTTTTTTTGAAACGTTCATTCCATGAGTCCGCCCGAATAAATGCCAACGGTAACATACTTGAAAGATCATTGACCAAAAGATGAATCATACTTGCAAAACCACCAATCAATTTAGAATCAATAAGATTATCAAGTTGATCAAAACAAACAACCATTGTAAGCCGATACCGCTGAAAAAGTACACCAAGCGAAAGTAACATATCGCGAGCCTCGTGCTCAAGTGCTTTTTCTGACAGGTTCGCCCGTGATTTAACACCCAAAATTTCACAATCGTCATCACTCAATATCCCGCCCTTAATCCAGTCACGAACCAGACCACGTTTTTGATACGTTTTATACTGAAAAATAACGCGCAGAAAATTTTTGTTTGTTTCAGGAACCTGAGAGTGAATATAATTTACCGCCTCCTTTTCGATAATTTCCATAGAGTTGCCGCGAACTTTTTGCTGATTTGTAAAAATATGGAAAACATCTGATTCAAATTGTTTCAGAAAACGTTGATTACTTGGAGTGTTGTCCGCCGCATTGTTCGTAACGCGATGATGAACGTAATCCCGCATAATTTCAGCAACAAGACGTTCAAATTGAGAAAAAGAATATACACTGCTTGTTTGTCTGGAAAGATTCAGAACGATTTCCTGAAGTAGATGATGGAGCGGCTTGTCCGGGTCGAACAGAGGTTTGACAAAAACAAACAATGTTGTTGTATCGGAATTACGGCAGTAATCCAAAATTCGTCGCAATAAATGAGTTTTTCCCATTCCTGATTCGCCGAGTATTAGTCCTGCCAATGGTTGTTCGGGATTGCCGGCTTTGGTGGAAATCAAACGAGCAATTTCCTCAAATGGTTTGCTGTTAATCGAAAGAACATCAGGAAAAATACACGACCAAGGGTTTGCTGCGGCATTGTCCGCAAAGGGATTTTTAGTCCGCAAAGTATCAAGGATATGTGGAAGAAAAGTTGGAGAAGTCATCGAATATTCGTTTGAGGTTTCATAGTTAGTGTTGCATAAAAGAAATTGCTTTCGTCCGTGAAACTTTGATCGATATCCTCTTCACTCATGCTGGAAATATCACCGGCATGGAGTTGTACAATACCTTCGGCGCGTAATTGCCTGAGTAATGAATTGAAGCGCGTTTTATCCCAGCCGAGTTTTCGCCGCAAATTACAAATTCTAACAAAAATGCGTCCTTTGTCCAGTTCATCAAATGCTTCCCGAAACTGTTTGCGGTCATCCTGTGGTGAAAGCGATGATGTAGATATTTGAATTTGAGGAGTTGGTATTGTAGCGGGCGTTGAATTTACTGTTGATCCCGACGCATTAATGTTTCGTACAGTAACCTTAAATTCCGCATTAACACTCACGGAAATCCGCATTGTTTCGAGCAAACGATTGAAACACGCAATAAATTCGTCCTTTTTCATCGGCATGTGTTGCGTTAATTGCCCGGGCGAAAACGGACCTTTTTGAAACTTAATTCGAAGTGCTTCAAAAACAATTTCATCAATTGGTAATTTAAAAGCGAGAAAACTTGTTCTTGATCCTTTAAGAATCATAAACGTATTATCAAGATAAGGAGATAACGATTTTTCTATTATTGCGGCGGATGGTTTTGTTCCCGCCAAACCAAAAAGTTTACAACCGGTCTTTCCCAATTTGGTAAGCAAAGCAGCAAAAGAAATATAGTTTTTTCCTTCTCTCTGCTTAATTTGCGTAAGGATTTTATTTAATAAGGCAATTTGTTCCATAGTAACTATTTATTTTATTGGGGGACGAAAATCGAAATATACTTCAACCGTTGTGATTTATAGGTTAGACAATCTTTTAGCAAAAGAAAGTATAGAAAAATAAAATGGTTTGTAAAGTACGGGAAATTAGTAATTGTTCGTAAATATACTCTTCTTACTTTAGAATTCGGTTATGTTTTTTTTTTTGATATGAAAATTTTGGTTGAGTAGTTTGCGCAGTGGTGCGTTTGTTCATTGGTCAAACCGCGAATAGCACGAATTGCGAGAATTGCTAATCGTTCGGAAGGCAAATAATGAGGACGTTTTTTCGGGTCAAGTCGTCCAAACC
>JAISNF010000502.1 GCA_031276415.1 Planctomycetaceae bacterium | reverse complement strand
TTCAAGTAAAACAAACAATTGCTTCAATTACTTTCGGCATATTGTAATATACTCATTACACATTAAAATTCGGTTTTGTTAGAAAATATTATCTGGAATATTCTATTTGCAAATTCTGTTAATTCTGTCGAAATTTGTTGATTTTGTTCAAAAACGCAAACCGAATTGTCAAATGTGAGAAGTATATATTGTTCAATTATGTACGGGCGATTACAAAAATTACTTACAACTTTTATTTTTGCAACGAATTACGATGTTAAACAGTAATTAAAATTAAACGGTAATTTATTGAAGGTTTAATGAAGTTTTAATTTTCAACGGTTATTCCTTCTTCTTCGCCGGCACTTCTCATTTCTGGGGTTGGTTTTTTGTTTGGTTTATTGGGATCGGGCGGACAAGTTTTTATTTCAAAGGGGGCGATTTTGGGCAATTTTTCGATTATGGCGGGTTTTTTCAGATTAGCGAGAATTTTTCCTAATTTTTCATCGCTTAATTCGTAACCGATTTGTGTCGGCATTCCTTCCCATAAAACGGCGCCATTGATTGGTTCAATTAATACGGCGTGCGGAATTCCCCAGACGCCGAGTTTGTTTGCGAAACGCCGATGAGTATCCACTGCGAGAGGCACTTTAATATCGGCAAGTTTTGTTGGTCCTTCCATTTTTTTGAGTGCTTCTTCGTTGGTTTCGCAGATGGAAAAGACGACCAATTCCTTTTTGTACTTTTCGTGAAAATATTCGAGCAATGCCAAACTTCGGCGGCAAGGCGGACACCATGTTGCCCAGACTTCGACGAGGACGAATTTTCCGGCAAAATCTTTTGGCGGTTCGTTGACCCAATATTCTACTTCGATGGGACCGCCGAGAACTTCGGTAATATTTTGAAACCGAACGGAGTCTGCCCAAATCATTGGGGGACGGTTTGGAATGGGGATTCCTTTTTTGGCAATTTCATTAGTTTCAACGAGCCAAGGTTGTTTGGCGTTTTCTTGAACCGGAGTATTTTCTTGAGCCGGAATTTGAGCCGGAACTAAAATTGGGGTTAAAACGGAGAAAACGGTTAAAATCACAAACAGAGCGGCAATTTGAAATAATCGAAATAATTTTGATTTCATAAAATTTCTCCCAAAAGGATTGTTAGAGTGTTCGGGTCATAATTAATAGTGTCGGTAATGATTGAATTTTTGCATTATTTAATCACATTATTTAAGTCCGACGATAATCAGACGATAATCAATTTCAACGATTCGGAAAATTATTTTAATCGGATCGAGATTTTCAATCAAGAGGTCGGCAATGTTTTCAGGTAATTTCTAATAACCGCTTTTTTATTTAAAACAGATTATTTAACCACAGAGAGCACAGAGGAAATTTTTCTTCTCTGTGAACTTTGTGTTCTCTGTGGTTAAATAAAAAAAAGGTAACCTTTATTTATTATTTTTTCTTGTCCATTCTTGTAGCAGGCTTATAATTCTTTTTGGTTCGACGGGTTTTGGGCAGTAGGAATCCATGCCGACCGCAAGGCATGTTGTCTGATCGTCAATAGTTACATTGGCAGTCAACGCAATAATCGGTAAGCGTTGAAGATTGTTTTCCTCCTCCCAATGCCGAATCTGCCGCGTGGCTTCAAAACCATTCATCACCGGCATCTGACAATCCATCAAGACCGCATCAAATTTTTCTTGCTTCACTTTTTCAACCGCCTCCGCTCCGTCCGCCGCTAACACACATTCAATTCCGGCGTTCTTGAGAATCTCAATAATAACAATCTGGTTAATACGATTGTCCTCCGCAACCAATATCCGTAATGGCTGTCCGCCATTTTCCGTCATCAAAAATGTTTTGTCCGGCTCCGGTTGCGGCGGAGGAGAATCAGGAGAAAATAAATGAATAATCGCATTGAAAAGAGCAGAACTTTGTACCGGTTTACTCACCAATTGTAAATGTTGCGGATATTGCCATTGCAAAGAAGATGTATCGGATAATGCCGTTAAAAAAATAATCGGAGTTTGCGCTAGATTATCTTCTTTTTGAATGGCGTAAATCAAATCGACTCCTTCCGCATCCGCCAAATGCGTATCAATTATCACCACCACAAAGGACTCTTTTGTTTCCGATACTTGCCGAAGCATTTGCAACGCTTCTTTGGCGGAAGCGGTCAACTGAGGTCGAAAATTCCATGATTCAAATTGTTCCCAAAGAACCGGACGTTGAAATTTATTGTTACTGACAATCAAAATAGGACGTCCTTTTATTTCTTTTAGAATTTCGGGCAAATATTCTTCTGTTTCCGTTTTTTGGTTTGTTTCTTGTCCCAATAACACATTGAAAATAAATGTTGCGCCTTTATTTTCTTCACTTCGGACACCGATATTTCCGCCCATCAATTCCACTAATTTTTTACTAATCGCCAAACCAAGTCCCGTACCGCTATGAGCACGAGCCGACGAAACATCCACTTGCGAAAACAATTTGAACAAACGATCTTGTTTGTCAACCGGAATACCAATACCAGTATCAATTACTTCAAATTGAATATTGCACTGTTGATTGTTATATTCAAGCAGCGTAACACGGATACGAACACCGCCTTCATCCGTAAATTTTAAGGCATTGCCGACCAAATTGATAAGAATCTGCCGCAAACGTCCTTCGTCGCCGCAGACAAATTTCGGAACATCGCGGTTATAGGTTACGACAAGTTCCAATTGTTTTTCTTCTGCACGGGAAGCAAGAATTCCAATTACTGTTTCCAACATGGTATGCAAATTAAACGCCGATACACTTAACTCAAATTTTCCCGCTTCAATTTTAGAAAAATCGAGAATATCGTTGATTAAAAACAATAATGATTCTCCTGACGCTTTAATCAATTGAGCGTATTCTGCTTGTTTCGGCTGCAATTTTGTTCCCATTAATAGTTCGGAAATACCGATCACTCCATTGAGCGGCGTCCGCATTTCATGGCTCATTGTGGCGAGGAATTGACTTTTGGCATGACTTGCGGCTTCGGCGGTTTTTTTAGCGGTTGCGGCTTGAACTGTTTCGGTAATACTGTTTTGAAGTGTTTTCGCCATAACACTGAATGTTTGCGCTAATTCTTCAATTTCGTCATGACTGTTAATTCCCGTAATTTCAACATCCCATTTTCCGCTTGATAATTCACGGACAAGATTGAGTAATTGTTTCAATGGTCGCGTAATTTGTTGAGATGCCAACAAAATCACAACGACAATGAGAGATAATCCGACAGTAAACGTAGCAATATTGACCCTTAATTGTTGATAAATCGGTTCTAATGTTTTCGATTCGGGAATTCGTTGCAGCAATGACCAGCCGGCACTTTCCAGAGGAGCGTAAGTGCCGTACATTCGTTCTCCGGTGATTTTGCTTTTGGCTAGATAAACTCCCGATTTTCCGAGAATCATTTCTTTTCCTGCATTTTGTAATGTTTCATCGTTGTATCTTGTTGCCAAAGTTTCGACAGTTTCTTTCATTTCCCAATCGGGATGTTCGGGTGCCACGATAATTCGTCCGGTCATGCTGCATAACCAATAATCCGAACCGTCAGGGGTGATGTTGCTGATAACTTTGCGAATCTCGTCCAAGACATAATCAATTGTTACGACGCCGCAGAATTTCTGATCGATAAAAAACGGAACCGAGTAGGTACACATAAAAACAGCGGCGCCGCCTTCGTCGAAATAAGGTTCCGTCCAACATGGTTTGAGTGTTTTTGCCGGTTTCTCGTACCATTCCCATTCGGTGTAGTTGTATTCGGTTGCCAAATCTTTGTAAACAATTGTTTCAACTTTTTTCCCGTCAACAATTTCTGTTTTACGATAAAGATAAGGTGAAAGATAGCCGTCTTTGGCTGTTCGCGGCAATTTCGGAAAAGAATTGGGTTCAAACGCAACAGTGCCGCCGGTAATATTGGGATTTTTCTCTAACATCAAACGAATATAATCTGTAATTTGCTCAATTGATTCGGGGCGGCAAACCGTCATATAACTCGCTAAACCGTGTGCCACTTTTGCTGCTG
>JAISNF010000496.1 GCA_031276415.1 Planctomycetaceae bacterium | reverse complement strand
ATTGCTAATGGGACCGAAATTTCTGATTTCAAAACGTTGTTTCATTGTCATAAATTATTACAAATTAAAAGAATAAACGAAGTATTCTTAATCTTAATATTAGGGGGCGAGTGAGGTGGCGACATCTTGTTTGTAGGCAACTGCGGCGGGAAGGAATCCGACAACAGAGGCAAGTAAAATAAGACCGGGAATCAGAATAATTTCCATCCATTGAAAATTCCAACTCCGTACAATAATTCCGGTGTATTCGGAAATCCAAGGACTCATACCGCCAATCAAAAGATGTCCGAACAACAAACCAAGAACACCACCGCCAAGTGATAACAAAATAGATTCCAGTAAAATAATTGTCATAACAGTTAAACGTCTGGCACCAAGCGCACGCATAATTGCGATTTCCTGACGGCGTTCACTCATTGAATTGTAAATGCTAACCATCATCCCGATTCCGGCAACAATAACAATAAGAACCGCAAGAAAAATCAGAACCATTTGAATATTTCCAATCACGCTGGAAAGTAATTTGGCAATTTCACTGATCGGTGAAACTGCTTGAACATCGGTCGTTTTATCCAACACGTCCGGCAATTTCATCGCGTCAATATTAACATAAGCACGTTCATTGAGGGCGGTGGAAGGATTGAAGTCGGGCGAATTGGGATCAATTCCGGTTCCTTCCGGTTTGACGGCGTTTTGTTTTGTCATCAAAAGAATTGCCGAATAATTTTTGTTTTCTTTTTCGTGGGCGTTTTCCTCCGGGTCTTCGTGCATATCGTAAAATCCGTCGAGGTTAACGAAAATGGCGTTATCGTTTGGTGTTCCGGTGTGATTGAGAATTCCGACCACTTTGAATGGTTTATGTTCTTCACCGAAATCGGCTTGTTGTGCTGCTTCCGGTTTGAAGGAATCACCGACTTTAAGACCGGTTCGTTGGCTTGCCCGCGAACCGACAACCGCCGTAAAAACATCGTCCTCTTTAATATTTTCACCGTCAGCAAACGAATAACTTCGGTCGCCCATATATTTTAGTTTGGTGAAAAATTCCGGCGGTGCTCCGACAATCGCCGCACCGCGAAAATAATGTCCAATCGTAATAGGAATTGCTTCTTCGACGATGTGTGCATATTGTCCGCGCGTGAACATTTTCAGATAACTTTCAGGGACATTACCAACCGGCGGACGTAAATAAAAAACCGTGCTAAGAACAACATCAAGCGGACTTCCTTTACCGGAAATAATCAGGTCATAACCTTGAGCACTTTTGTTAAAGGAATCGCTCAAAACAGTGTGAATCACAATCACCGTAACAATCAGTGCAACTCCAAGTGACATTGAAAACGCCGTCAAAACCGACGACAACAAACGAAATTGAATACTCCGAAACGCAATTTTCCAAAGCGGCATTGTTACAATCCTCCATTAATTAATTCAAAAATTAAAGTCAAAATAATTCCTTAAAAACGGAAATAAATAAAATACACATAGTCAAACTATTTTAATTAAGAAATAAAAATTGTCAATTATGCTCTATCCTTATTACGAAAATATTTTACAGTTACAAAATGTTTTACAGATATTTTCACAAGAGGTTGGGAGTAAAACCGTGTTTTTGTAAAATTTTCTTGCCTTGTTTGGAAATCAAAAAATCGGAGAAACGCCGTACATGTCTGTCATGCAAGGTTGTACTCAAAGAAATTAATGAAATCCGAATTACCCGATGTTCTTTGCTCAAAATTGTTTCGTTTTGTTCTTCTGGTTGTTGTTCGGATTGTTCTTTTGATTGTTCTTCCGGTTTCTTTTCCGGTAAGGGCGTACCTGAGAGAGAGATTTTTTCGGCAAAATCTTTTTCCGTGTACAGTTTTCCGTACATTTCATCAATAAGTCTGATAATTTCATTCGTATCCCATTTTTTTTTCGCTTTATCGAATTGTTTTTTATAACGTTTATAATATTCGTCTGCATATTTTATACGCAGATAAGTTTTGAGATTGGCGGCGTCCCAGACCAAAGCGGCATCAATTTCATTATTTTCCAATGCTTCTAAAAGATCGTATTGCCGATCAAACTGGCGTACCAATTTTTCTTGAAGACGAACATTTTTTGAATCATCCAATGATTCTGTCAGAATATTCCAAGCAACAAGACCGGAACCATCTTTTGAAGGCGATGTAATTCCTAATTGTAATTGTTTCTCAAAAACATCATGAACAGAATGAATTTGCAGCGGATTTCCTTTTGGTACGCAAAGTGTCATGGTCAAAAAACAAAACGGATATTCATGAGTTGCCAGCAAAAAGGATTTCAGACGGTCAATTTCAAGCGAAGAATCCGTCAGATAAATATCACCTTGGTGGTTGTTGAACAGGTTATCAATAAGGGACGCAATTTTAGGATCAAGAACAACATTATTGCTTCGAAAAAGATTTTGATTTTTCGGACGTTTTTTCGCGGGCGGATTCGCGGACGGAGTTGTTTTTGTGTCGGTATTATTGGTTGAAGTATCAGACGTTTGCTGATTGGTTTGCGGCTGGTCATTTTGTTCCGGTAACGAAATCGGAATCAATACGATTTGTACGCCGTAAATCTGCTGAAAGGCGTTAGCCTCTTCCTGCATTACGTGCCAAAACGTTTCGCTGCAATAAAAATTCAGGACAACCGTTTCATTACTTCTCCAACATCCAACATTAAGAGTAACACAAAACAACACGGTTATCAGAAAATAAAAAGATCGTTTATTTTTATTTATTGAATATAAATTACGTTTATAATTATCCATTTTTATTTGGGTCAACTATTTTATTATTTTTACTTTTTTTTTTTTTCACACAAAATTTCATCAAGATTTAACTCATTATAGCCTTCATAATTCACAACGCAACATAATGATAACCGCATGATAACCGCCCACTTTCTTAACTACAAATAAAAAAGTATCCGCAGATTGTTTTAAAATGCATCTGCCGATTATACAGATTGTTTTTAAACTTGTCCGCAGATTACGCAGATAGACGCAGATTATTTTTAAAAAATCATCTGTGATTATCAACGTAATCTGTGGACAAGTTTTTTCTCTATGTCTTCTTTTGACGAAAAAAATATCCCCCATTGACACAAAATAGGACTTTTGATATACTTTGAACCTGATTCGACCGCAATGCGCTATTTCTTGCCGAGTTGTTTCTCGGCAAACGTGTTGGCGGTTATTTCAAAAACCTTTGTAAACTAAGGAGTTTAACAATGGAAAATTTAGTAAAATGTTTGATTGTGTTTTTGGCGAATGTGTTGGAAAGTTTGCTAGAAAACTTGCTGGAGAAGTCCCAAATGTCAAAATGGACAACGCAGGTAAAATGGATGGGGGGGGGGGAGGATTGGCGTAAAGAGAGAAGAACGAACCATCGCAAGTGTTCACTCTCTAATCTCTTTGCCCCAAACCTCTTAACTCGTTTCCGCTCTTCACCGTTCGGCTTCACGTTAGTCGAACTTCTCGTGGTGATTGCGATTATCGGCGTGTTAATCGCTCTGTTGTTGCCTGCGGTACAAGCGGCTCGTGAGGCTGCAAGACGGATGCAGTGTACCAACAATGTCAAACAGACCGGGTTGGCATTGCACAATTATCACGACGTGAGCAATGCATTGCCGTATAATGCACGCGTCAATTCCCATATATCACGATCCTGGTCAATAGCGATTTTCCCCTTTATTGAACAGCAATCCGCATTTAGCCAGTTAAAGTTCAATATCAGTTGGAATATCCTCTATGTCGGCTCCCTCACCGATACAGATTATGTACAAACATGGACGGCTTTAGATGGGTTTGCTGTACCGGGACTTTATTGTCCTTCCAGTGACCTGCCAAGAATAAAAGAACTGAAGCCTTCCGGCTGGTCCACAAATGTTAAGTTTCAAAGAACCAATTACATCGGAATCTCTGGAACTACAAAAGATCCACAAAATACAACCACAGACCTTAATTCACCAAACGGCTATAACTCTCCTCTTAGTTATGGTTTCATGGGATTTAACGGCGTGATTGTCAACTTTCATGGGAAAGATCTTAAGGAGACTGCTATTATTGTTGATTTTGCAACAATTACTGACGGCACCTCAAACACCGTTTGCGTTGCCGAACAATCCGCTCCCATCTTGGATACGGGATCTCCGGCAAATCAACATCCTGAATGGACGACAAATTCACATTCATACGGAAGTTGGGGTGCCGGTTGCAGTTACACCAATGGCACTACTGACGCAGGATGGGTAAATAACGTTACGACTATCCGTTATAAGATCAATGGGGGATGTCCGGGTGGCGGAGGATGCGATGCACCTTATCGTACAAACCAAATTATCACGTCACCGCATTCCGGCGGTGCGAATTTCTCGGTCTGTGACGGTAGCGTGAGATTCATTACAGATACGGTTGATTTCAATAATGTATTGATTCGTCTCGCTTCGAGAAATGACGGTTTAACTGTAGCATTGCCGTAGTTTTTTATGTAACAATTCAGCCGAATTTATGTCAACCGCAATAACGCCATAGGGCGTTTAAGTAGGAAAAATCCCGTGTGAACGATAACGAAACGCGAGGAAAACACACATAAAATTCGTAAGAATTCCCTGTGAATAACCCTCAGTGAAACCAAAAATATTTATGTCAATACATTTGGTTGGTTTCACCGGGTTATTCAAAGGCAATGCCTACAACATAATAATCCGTGAATTTTAACATTTGGCAACATATCAACCCGAAATGGATGATGAGCCGGTTTTTTTAACAAATTTTCAAGGGAGTAATAAAGTGAAACATACATTTCTACTTTTAATTTTAATTGCAACCGTAGCATTTATTACTACCGGTTGCGCTAACAAAGAACCAAAAATTGTTCCGGTTACCGGAATAATCACACAAAACGGTAAACCGCTCACCGATATTCGGCTTGAGTTCAGTAAAGTTGATACCGGTGCAATGTCGTTTGCCGAACCGAACGCGGAAGGGAAATTCACCTTGACTTCTACGTACGGAAGAACCGGAAAAATTGGTGCGGAACCGGGTAAATATATTGTTTCCGTTTATAAAAAAGGAAAACTGATTCCATTACCTGCGGGAGTAAAACCGGAAGACGTTCCCGAAGAACGCCGCAACGCCAGAACTCCAGAAACTTTTCTGACAATGTCAGATAACAAACCAATTGAAGTTGAAATTGCCAATTCCGGTGAAAATAATATTGTTATTGATTTAAAATAACAATATGAGATTTTAGAAACAACAATATACTAGTTGAGAGTGGAAAGTGATATAATTGATTTACTTTCCTGAAATACCCAATTGTATAAAAAAAAACGCATTGCTGATGCGTGCCATGTTGGAATTTTGGACAATAATTGTAATTTTTCATATTGGAGAATATTACGCAAAACGAAAAATACAATTTTTGTCCATGTAAGTATATGTTACTTTTTTTGAAAGGTACATTAATGAAAAAAAGAATCATTTTTGCTATTTTGTTGACGTTATGTTGGCTATCGTTTTCTTACGGAAATGATGAAAAAAAGTCCGTGTCCGTTATTTTCGACAGCGACATGGGTTCTGATTACGATGATGTCGGCGCATTGACTGTTTTATATGCATTAGTTGGCAGCGGTGAAGCCAAAATTCTTGGTACAATGTCATGTAATCTGTGCGAAAATTCGGCAATCTGTATTGATGTTATCAATCAGTATTACGGAAATGACATACCAGTCGGTGTCCCCGCTTCCGGTAAAAGCGATTGCGGCAACGGAAATTGGGGCGACTGGATGAATATGTTACCCGACTTGTTTCCGCACAAACTCACCAGGCGTGCAGATGCTCCCGATGCTGTAACGGAATATCGGCGTATTCTTTCGGCAGAACCGGACAAGTCTGTTGTTATTGTTACCGTCGGATATTTTACGAATATTGCCGCTTTACTACAATCGAAACCCGACCAACACAGCCCGATAACCGGCGAAGAATTGGTTCGGAAGAAAGTGAAACTTTTAGTCTCAATGGCGGGAACTTTTCCGTCCGGCAAAGAATGGAATTCAAGTTTTGATACAAAATCGACGCAAATTGTGGTCGAAAAATTTCCTGTTCATATAATTTTTAGCGGATCGGAAATCGGAGAAAAAATATTGACAGGAAAACGTTTAATCGCTTCCGACATACCGGAAACTCCCGCAAAAAAAGTGTTCAAAATTCGGAGCGACCGAGAACCCGACGGACGGAATAGTTGGGACCAAACTGCTGTATTAGTTGGTGTTAGGGGAACGGAGAAATATTTCAACACCGTGAAAGGACGAATGATTATGAACAACGACGGTAGCAATACGTGGGAGAATGACCCAAACGGAATGCACGAATACCTGACGTTCAAAATGCCACCCGAAGAATTGATAACAATTATTGAAGATTTGATGATGCTGAAGTAAACACTTCAAATGTAAATGAATCAGAAAATTTTCACAAAATTTCAATTTCCAATTTTTTTCAAAAAGGAACAATTAACTATGAAACTTTACATTACAAAAAAATCTCGTTTATTGAACATTACATTAATGTTCGTTGTCGTTTTCGGTTTGCAAAATATTTGTAAAGCGGAAACAAGCAATTCCGAAACTATCGCAACAATTAAGACATTTCCTGCCGTTACGGAAAAATTTGTCGCAACAACGAATTTCGATACGCCGGACGATGCAGCAAGACCGTTGCAGCAAGGTTTTGCTATTAAAGCGGGAGAAGGACGAAACGGAACGTCCGCTCTTTTTTATGAACGTACTGACCCGAATGTTTATATTTTCGATTCCATTCCACTTAAAAATCTCGTTCCCAATGTTCATTATGTTGCCAAAGTATGGATACGGACAGAAGGAATCCAAGCATTAAACAATCAAGTTCCTCATTTTCGTGCGATTTGTATTGAATATTCTCTCAACGGAAAATGGGCGGGCGGATTTTATGGCATTGAACCTCAAGCCAAAACCGAATGGCAACAAATTTCTCTTCCTTTCACGGCTGTTCCGGAAAGTTCGATGGGGTTGATATTTATTCTGGATCGGGGAATTACCGGAAAAATCTGGTTTGACGACGTAGAAATTTATACCGATGCGGAAATTACTTCGGCAATTTTATTGACTCGCCCTGACCGGCTTTCGTTTTTTGGAGAAAAGAATTCTTTTACGTTTCATACGGAACCTCCGCTTCCGAAACAAGCCGCACTTTTAGCGACAATCGTCAATGACGGAAAAACACAGGAAATTTTATGCCGACAAAACAGTCATGATTTTATCGGTAATGTTGAAAACTTAAAACCGGGTTCTGTTGAAATTACGGCAAAACTTGCCGACTTGGAAACGAAAACAATTGTGTCGAAACAAAAATTTCAACTCAATGCTTATCCCGCAACCGAACCGCCGAAAAACGCTTGTATCATTGATGAATACAACCGCGCAATTGTCAACGGAAAACCGTTTATGCCGCTTGGCGTTTTTTGTTTTACCGCTTATGAAAGAGATTATCAACGGCTTAAAGAGGCGGGATTTAACTGCCTTCAAATGTATGAAAGTCTCAGATTAAAAGGAAACACGGACAATAAAGATGATGTGAAAAACATAAGAGAAGGTTTGGATTTAATTGACAAATACGGTCTCAAACTGATTTTTTCACTCAAAGACCAGTTTCCGCATCATGGCATACTTTGTCGTGAACAATGGGGAGGTGTGGAAGGATTTGAGGCGGTTACGGAACATGCGGTAAAAACAGTGAAAGAACATTCGGCATTGCTGGCATGGTATATCAGTGATGAAGAATCACAGCAAAACGTTCCGTTAGTTCTCGGTTTACGGCAGCGCATTAGCCGAATTGACGCATGGCATCCGACATGGACGCTGACCAATCACCCCGGATATTTACCCTATTACGGAATCTCCGGCGATGTGATTGGCTTTGACCCTTACCCAATTTCAGAAATAGAAATCGAGCAAAATATTCGAGAGATAAAACCATCTATGACAGCGTGTCATTCAACAAGTTTACCAGTTTGGGTTGTTCCGCAAATTTTTAACTGGGGAATCTATAAAGCCATCAAAAATAACCCGGAAGAATTTGCCAAGTCGCATTTTCCAACACTTGAAGAAATGCGTGCGATGCCGTTATATGCGGCGATGCTCGGAGCGAAAGGATTTGTTTTTTACAACTATTCCGATGTTTGCGCACATTACGGAGTACATTTGCCCCCAAACAGTGGAATACCGGAACGTGAATGGACAAAGGTTGTCGAAATGGTCAAACCGCTCAAAGAACTTGAACCGTTTATTTTGAGTACGAAAAAACCGCAACTGATTACTGTTGAAAGTGAACCGAAAAATGCAGTCGAAGCCGGTGTGTTACTTAATGACGACGGAGATTATCGAATCATTATCATCGGAACCGGCGGCAAAGTGAAAGGAACTTTTACATTGCCGGAAAATCTGCGGCAAATGAAAAATGAATTCCGTTCAAAATACGGCAAAACAAAATCACTCGGAAATGGAAAATATGAATTTACCGCAAACGGAGTTGATTCGGATATTTTGGAAAGCAAAAACAAAAAACTGAATCAATAAAAATAGATCATTTTTCAAATCAGGAAATCCGAAAATTCTTGTTTATTTTGGTATTGTCAATGATGGAAATGTAGTAACACTTCCATAAACTTTTTTAGAATGTTCAACGTTTGGATGTTACCCCGTCACATTGCGGCGGGTAACATCCTCAAACAATCAAATCTTGAAATATTACAATTATTAAAATATACTTAATAGCAATCGTTGGTAAAATTTACCGTAAAAATTGTGAATCAATTTGAATTTATAGTTGAATCTCCTTAACAAACAAAAACTTTTTATGAAAGGAACCTTTTATGAAACTCAATTTTTTTAACATTGTTACTGTTTCATTTGTAACACTACTATTCTTGTTT